>JBDSYO010000382.1:0-4844 GCA_039925625.1 Lapillicoccus sp.
ACCGGCGTAGCCGGCCGTCGACCATGTGGGTGGCCAGCACGAAGGCGGCGGCCCGCTCCGCCGCCTCGAGGTAGCGCACCACGCCGAGACCCGCCCCGAGGTCGGCGAGCGCCGCGATGGCCAGCCCGTTCCAGGCCGTCACGACCTTGTCGTCCCGGGCGGGCTGTGGCCGGGCGGCGCGGGCCTCGAGCAGCCGCGACCGCACACCCGCCCACCAGGCCGCCTCGGCCGGGTCAGCCGGATCAGGCGGGTCGCTCAGCAGCTGCAGGGTCGACGCGCCGTGCTCGAACGTGCCGCGGTCGGTCACGCTCAGCAGCCGAGCGGCCCGCGCACCGTCCTGCGCCCCGAGGACGGCGACGAGCTCGGCCGGCGTCCAGGCGTACGTGAGTCCCTCGACCCCGGCGGCGTCGGCGTCCAGGGCGCTGGCGAACCCGCCCTCCACGGTGCCCAGGTCGTCGATGAGGAAGTCGGCGGTCTCGCCGGCGATCCGGCGCGCCAGGGGGTCACCGGTGGCCTGCCACCAGTGGAGGTAGACGCGGGCGAGGAGGGCGTTGTCGTAGAGCATCTTCTCGAAGTGGGGCACCACCCAGGCGACGTCCACGGCATACCGGGAGAAGCCGCCGGCGAGCTGGTCGTAGATGCCGCCGCGGGCCATCGCCGTGCAGGTGCGGCTCACCATCTCCAGAGACGGCTCGGCCCCGGTGCGGGCGTGGTGGCGCAGCAGGAACTCCAGCACCGTCGACGGCGGGAACTTGGGCGCGCGGCCGAACCCTCCCCTCTCGGAGTCGAACTGGGTCACCAGCACGCCGGCTGCGGCGTCCAGGCGTTCGGTCGACAGCGCCTCGGCGCTCCCGGGAGGGGAGGGCGCCCGCAGGGCCGAGGTGATGTGGTCACCACTGGCCAGCACCTCGTCGCGGCGGGTGCGCCACGCGTCGGAGACGGCGTCGAGCACGTGGAGGAGCTGGGCCTTCGGGAGGTAGGTGCCGCAGAAGAAGGGGTCGCGGTCGGGGGTCATCAGCACGGTCATCGGCCACCCGCCCTGCCCGGTGAGGGCGGTCGTCGCGGCCATGTAGACGGCGTCGACGTCGGGGCGCTCCTCGCGGTCGACCTTCACGGCGACGAACCCGTCGTTGAGGACCCGGGCCACCTCGTCGTCCTCGAACGACTCGTGGGCCATGACGTGGCACCAGTGGCAGGCCGAGTAGCCCACGGACAGCAGCACCGGCACGTCCCGCCGGCGGGCCTCCTCGAAGGCGGCCGGCTGCCACTCCCACCAGTCGACGGGGTTGTCGGCGTGCTGCAGCAGGTAGGGGCTCGTGGCGGCTCCGAGGCGGTTGGGCATGGTCTCCACAGTGCCAGCCGCGGTCGGCCTCAGTCGTTCATGGCCTTGATGAGGGCCACGGCCAGGCTCGCGCCGGGGGACCCGGGGGGCTCGGCGCCGGCGTTGTCGACCTCACGGACGATGGTCCACGCCTTGGCCCGGTCCTCGTCGATCCCGGCGCCGGCGCAGACGACCTCGAGGCGCCGGCGGACGTTCCACCGGAAGGCCGACCCGGTGCCGAGCTCGCCGACCCGGTTCCACAGGACGGGGGCCACCTCGAAGGCGCGGTCCCCGGCCATCGGCTTCGGGTCGATGGCCAGCCACGGCTGCCGCTCGCCCCGCAGGACGTTCTCGTAGTGGAGGTCGGAGTGCAGGAGGTACGCGTCGACCCCGGGCTCGGACGCCAGCTCGGCGGCGAGCCGCCGGCCCTGGTCGACGAAGCGTCGAGGTAGCACGTGGAGGGGCGGCGGCTTCTCGAGCTGGCGGGTGACGTATGCGCTGAGCGTCGGGGTACGGGCGATGGCCGGCGCCCGCAGCCGGTCCAGCAGCGTGCCGACGACCTCGCACGCCTCCTCGTCCGGGAGGCTGCACAGGTCGGTGGGGTCGAGCCGCTCGAGCAGGAGCGCGAACCGGTGGGGGTCGGCCCGCAGCAGGCGTACCGCTCCGTGGCCGTCCCAGTGCCGCAAGGCCAGGTGCTCGCTGACCGCCTCGTGGTGGGGCCACGACACCTTGAGCACCGCCGGCCCCGCGTCGGTGTCCACCGCCACGACGACGGCGCAGTAGCCCCAGCCCACCACCCCGGTCGGGGTCAGCCGCCACTCCTCGAGCAGCTCGCTCAGCAGGCGGGGCAGGCGACGCAGCCATTCGGCGCCGGTGACCGCATACCCGGCCCGGGGGTGGAGGGGGTGGAGGGGGTCGAGGGGGTCGAGGGGGTAGGTCGCGACCCGGTCGGCGAACGGCTGGGGAACCAGAGCCGAGGCGTCGCTCACGGGTAGGCGAGGCCGGGGAAGGGCACCGGCGCGACGCCCCACGGACGCCCGATCGCGGCCGCCTCGGCGAGGGACCGCGCCAGCGGGACGACCGCGGTGGACCCGGCGGCCACGGCGTCGAGGGGCCGCAGGCCTCCGGCGACGAGGGTGGTGAGCACCTGGCTCGCCAGCCGGGCCGCCGCGTCGGCATCGGTCACCGGGAAGGGCAGTGCGTAGCCGAGCGGGGCCAGCGGCGCCGAGGCCCCGGCGAGGGCGAGGAGCTGGGCCTGTCGGGCGTCGAGCTGGTTACGCGTCGTCAGGGCGCGGGCGCGCTCCTCACCGCCGGTCTGGGCGGCCACGACCTGCATCGCGTAGACCGCCGCCCGGGTGTCGGCCAGCAGGGGCTCGGCCGCCGCGGGCGGGAGCGGGTCGGCGGCGGGCCAGGTGAGTGTCGCGCCGAGCTGCTCCGCCGCGGTCGCGCAGGCGGCGGCGACCGACACCAGCACCGCGCGGTTGGCTGCGGTCACCGGGCCCAGCAGCGGGAGCATCGCCGTGACGGCGGCGACCTCGCCCGCGGTGAGGTCGGCGGCGGTCGAGACCGGGGGGGCGCTCACCGCCGCCGTCGGGCGCGGGGTCGGGGGGTCGGTGGCCGGGGCGGTCGACGTCGGGGCGGGGGTGGCCGCGGGGACGTTGATGACGTGCTGCGGCACGCCCTGGGCGGTGAGCCGCCCGGTCAGCACGCTCGCCTGCGTCTGGTGCAGGCCGGCGAGGGCGGCGACGGCCGCGGGGGGCTGTGGGACGCGGCCGGCCAGCTGGCCCAGCGCGGTGGTGAGGCGGACGGCGGCGACCAGCGTCGCCTCGTCGGGTACCGACTTGCGCTGCAGTAGGGGCAGATCGGGGGCATCGTCCTGCAGCCGGATGTCGCAGCCGGCGACGAGCAGCGCGGGGGCGACGGCGGCCAGCCGGAGGAGGTCGCGGCGGGCCAGGGGTGGCGGGGGCTGCCGGCCGGGCCCGCTCCGTTCCCCGGCCATGGGCCGATCATGGCACGACCCGGGCAGCGGCCCGGCTCGCTACAGTGGCCCCTCAGTCGAGAACACGGAGGTGGGCCATGGGCGCGGACATCGTCACGGCGCTCGCCACCCCTCTGGCCGAGCTCGGGCTCGTCGCCGTGGACGCCACCGTCGGCCCCGCCGGCTCGCGGCGCATCCTGCGCGTGCTCGTCGACCGCGACGTGAGCGGTCTCGACGCCACCGACCCCAGCAGCCGGGTGGCGCCCCTGACCCTCGACGAGGTCGCCGACGCGACCGGTGTCGTCGGTCGCGCGCTCGACGACGGGGGCCTCATGGGCGAGCGGCCCTACACGCTCGAGGTGAGCTCGCCCGGCGTCGGGCGCCCGATGGCCGGGTATGCCGCGTTCCGTCGCAACGTCGGCCGCCTCGTCACCATGACCCTGACGTCGGGCGAGACGGTGACCGCACGGTTGCTGGCCGTGACGCCCGACGAGCTGACGGTCGAGGTGCCGGCGGAGCGCAAGCGGGCCGCGGAGCGACGGGCCGTACCCCTCGGGCAGGTGCGTTCCGGGGTCGTCCAGGTGGAGTTCGGCCGCGTCGACGACGGCGTCCCGACACCGGGCGGGGACGCCGCGGAGGACGCGGGCGTTGAAGAGGACGAGACCGAGGAAGACGAGATCGACGAGGACGAGACCGACGAGGAGGAGAAGGACTGATGGACATCGACGTCGCTGCGCTGCGTGCGCTCGAACGAGAGCGGGACATCAGCCTCTCCGTGCTGATCTCGGCCATCGAGCAGGCGCTCCTCGTGGCCTACCACCGCACCGACGGCTCCGCCCGGCTGGCCCGGGTCGAGGTCGACCGCAAGACCGGCCACGTCGTCGTGTGGGCCCGTGAGGAGGGCGAGCTGCTGCCCGCCGATCCCGGTGAGCGCCCCGAGCGCGCCGAGCCCGGTCCGGAGTTCGATGACACCCCCCAGGGGTTCGGGCGGGTAGCTGCGGCCACCGCCCGCCAGGTCATCGTGCAGCGTCTGCGCGACCTCGAGGACGAGCAGATCCTCGGCGACTTCAAGGGGCGCGAGGGCGACGTCGTGTCCGGCGTCATCCAGCAGAGCCCCGACCCGCGGCACGTCCTCGTCGACTTCGGCGCGGTGGAGGGCATCCTGCCCCTGGCCGAGCAGGTGCCCGGAGAGCGCTACCGCCACGGCGACCGGCTTCGGTGCTACGTCGTCAGCGTCAAGCGCGGCCCCCGTGGCCCGCAGATCGGCCTGTCGCGCACCCACCCCAACCTCGTGCGCACGCTCTTCCGCCTGGAGGTGCCGGAGATCGCCGACGGCAGCGTCGAGATCGCGGCCCTCGCCCGGGAGGCCGGCCACCGCACCAAGGTGGCCGTGCACGCCAAGGTGCCCGGGGTCAACGCCAAGGGCGCCTGCATCGGCCCGATGGGCCAGCGGGTCCGGGCGGTGATGGCCGAACTGCGCGGCGAGAAGATCGATATCGTCGACTACAGCGAAGACCCGAAGGTGTTCGTGGCCAGCGCACTGTC
>JBDSYO010000383.1:0-7254 GCA_039925625.1 Lapillicoccus sp.
CCCGGGCGCCGAGGTGTGGCCGGCCACGGCTCTCCTTCCACTGGACGGAAGCCCGGTCTCGATCGTCGCACAGCGCCGGGCCTACGGTGAGGCCATGAGCACCGTTGCCCAGGTCGACCCGGTCGACAGCGACTCGGCCACCTCCACGCAGGCGCAGGTGAGCGCCGAGATGGCGGACATCGCCGCCGCCTACCGTGACGCGGGCAACCACGGCACGGCCGAGACCCAGCCGCGGCTGGACTACGCGCCCTACCGCAGCAGCGTGCTGCGGCACCCCACCAAGGACCTGCAGCCCGCCGACCCGGAGACCATCGAGCTCTGGGCCCCCTGCTTCGGCGAGCGCGACGTGCACCCGCTCGAGTCCGACCTCACCATCCAGCGCGGCGGCGAGCCCCTCGGCGAGCGCATCGTCGTCACCGGTCGGGTCGTCGACGGCGACGGCCGCCCGGTGGCCCGTCAGCTCGTTGAGATCTGGCAGGCCAACGCGGGTGGTCGCTACGTCCACCAGCGCGACCAGCACCCCGCCCCCCTCGACCCGCACTTCACGGGGATGGGCCGCTGCCTCACCGACGCCGCTGGCACCTACCGGTTCCAGACCGTCAAGCCCGGCCCCTACCCGTGGAAGAACCACCACAACGCCTGGCGCCCCGCGCACATCCACTTCTCGCTGTTCGGCACCGACTTCACCCAGCGGATGGTCACCCAGATGTACTTCCCCGGTGACCCGCTCTTCGCCCTCGACCCGATCTACCAGGCCATCGTCGACCAGGACGCGCGCGACCGGCTCGTCGCCACCTACGACCACGACGTGACCGAACACGAGTGGGCCACCGGGTACCGCTGGGACATCGTCCTCACCGGCAGCCAGCGCACCCTGATGGAGGAGGAGGCATGAGCCGCCTCGACCCCACCCCCGGCCAGACGGTCGGACCGTTCTTCGCCTACGCCCTGCCGTTCGAGCGCGACAACGAGCTCGTCGCGCCCGGGCGGGCCGACGCGGTCCGGCTACGCGGGCTGGTGCTCGACGGCCGCGGGCAGCCGGTGCCCGACGCCCTCCTGGAGCTCTGGCAGGCCGCCCCCGACGGGTCGGTGCCGCAGGTGCCGGGGTCGTTCCACCGCGACGGCTGGACGTTCACCGGCTGGGGGCGCGCATCCACCCGCGACGATGGCGAGTATGCGTTCACGACCTTACGGCCCGGGCCTACCGAGGCGGGTTCGGCGCCGTTCTTCGCCGTCACCGTGCTCGCCCGTGGGCTGCTCAACCGTCTCTTCACCCGTGCTTACCTCCCCGAGGACGTGGACGCCCTGGCCGCCGACCGGCTGCTCTCGTCGCTCCCACCGGAGCGCCGCGGCACCCTCGTCGCGACGGCCGACGAGCACGGCTACCGGTTCGACGTCCACCTCCAGGGCGACGCCGAGACGGTGTTCCTGAGGTACCCGGGCCAGTGACCGACCTGTTCTGGCCCGGCGACGAGCGGGCGGGGTCGCTGATGACCCCGACGGCGCTACTCGACGCCATGGTGGCCGTCGAGCAGGCGTGGCTGTCGGCGCTGGTGACCGCGGGGATCGCTCCGGCCGCAGCCGAGGCGCACCTGACCGGACTGGTCACCACCGCCGATGTCGACGCGGTCGCGGCCGGCGCCGAGGGCGGCGGCAACCCGGTCATCCCGCTCCTGCGCCTGCTGCGCGACCGGGTGCGCCCGGCGAACGCGGAAGCCGCCCGCTGGCTGCACCGCGGCCTGACCAGCCAGGACGTCGTCGACACCGCTCTGATGCTCTGCGCCCGCGCCGTGCTCGACCGGCTGGACCAGGAGCTGTCGGTCCAGGTGTCCACGGTGGCCGCGCTCGCCGAGACCCACCGGCACACGGTCATGGCCGGGCGCACCCTGACCCAGCACGCCGTGCCGGTCACGTTCGGGCTCAAGGCCGCCGGCTGGCTGTCCGGCATCCTCGACGCCGCCGACGGGGTGCGGGCCGCCCGCCCGGCGCTGGCCGTGCAGGCGGGCGGCGCGGCCGGCACCCTGGCTGCCATCACCGAGCTGGCCCGGGTGGCCGGCGTCCCCGACCCGCCCGCGGCCGCCGGCGCTCTGGTGGCCTCGCTCGCGACCGCCGTCGGTCTGACGGCGCGGGCGCCCTGGCATACCTCGCGGGGGGCCGTGACCCGCATCGGCGACACCCTCGTCGGGTGCACCGACGCCTGGGGGCGGGTCGCGACCGACGTCACCACGCTTGCGCGACCCGAGATCGGCGAGCTGCGTGAGGGCGCGGTGGCCGGGCGGGGTGGGTCGTCGACGATGCCCCAGAAGCAGAACCCCGTCCTCGCCGTCCTCGTGCGGCGCGCGGCCATCGCCGCGCCCGCCCTCGGGGCGACCCTGCACACCGCCGCCGCGCTCACCGTCGACGAGCGGCCCGACGGCGCGTGGCACGTCGAGTGGGCCACGCTGCGCACCCTCTCGCGTTATGCGGTCGTCGCCGCCGGGCAGACCACCGAGCTGCTCGCCGGGCTCCAGGTGGATGCTGAGCGGATGCGGGCGACGGTGGCCGCGGGCGCGGACGGGTTGCTCGCCGAACGCCGCAGCGTGGCCGGGTCCGAGACCGACCCCGACCCGCTGACCTACCTCGGCGTCACCGACCAGTTCGTCGACGCGGCGCGCGTCCGGGCCGCCGCCTACCTGGAGGACCGGCCATGACCGCACCCCGTCTCACCGGCACCCAGCTCAGCACCGCCCACGGCGACCAGGGCCTCAAGCCGCTGCTCGTCCTGGGCCCCTCGCTCGGCACCTCCGCCTCGACCCTGTGGGCGGCCTGCGCCGGCCACCTCGCCGACCGGTTCCACGTCGTGGCCTGGGACCTGCCCGGTCACGGGTCGACCCACGCGGCGGCCGTGTCGAACACGGCCGCCTTCGACATCGCCGACCTCGCGGCCGGCGTCCTCGTCGTCGTCGACGCCGCGCAGGCCGAGCGCGGCGAGCCCGCAGGCCCGTTCGCCTACGCCGGCGACTCGGTCGGGGGCGCCGTCGGGCTGCAGCTGCTGCTCGACGCCCCCGCCCGGGTGCGGGCCGCCGTGCTGCTGTGCACGAGTGCGGGTTTCGCGGCGTTCCCGGGCTACGCCGAGCGCGCCCGCACCGTGCGCGCCTCCGGTACCGCGGCCGTCGTGGAGCTCTCCGCCGAGCGCTGGTTCGGTCCTGGCTTCCTCGACCACCACCCCGAGCAGGGGTCGGCGCTGCTGCACGGGCTCCAGGCGGTCGACGACGAGGGCTACGCCCAGGTCTGCGAGGCGATCGCCCGGTTCGACGTACGCGACCGGCTCGCCGAGATCGCCGCGCCGGTGCTGGCCGTCGCCGGCTCCGACGACGTCGCCACCCCACCGGCCCAGCTCGAGGAGATCGCCCAGGGAGTGCGGCAGGGGCGTCTCGTCGTGCTCGACGGCGTTGGCCACCTCGCCCCCGCCGAGGAGCCGTCGGTGGTCGCCAAACTGCTGGCGCAGCACCTCGACCCCACCCCGACGGCGCCGACACCCGCCGCCGACCCGGGCACCGACGCGGTGCTCGCCGCGGGCAAGCGGGTGCGCCGCGAGGTGCTCGGCGACGCCCACGTCGACCGGGCCACCGCCGCGGTCACCGACCTCACCCGGGAGTTCCAGGAGCTCATCACCCGATATGCGTGGGGCACCATCTGGACCCGGCCCGGCCTCGACCGGCGCAGCCGCTCGATGATCACGCTCACGGCCCTCATCGCCCGCGGTCACCACGAAGAGCTGGCCCTGCACCTGCGCGCCGCCCGCCGCAACGGCCTCACCGACGCCGAGATCGGCGAGGTCCTGCTGCAGAGCGCGATCTACTGCGGGGTCCCCGACGCCAACACCGCCCTCCGGATCGCCCAGCAGGTCCTCTCCGAACCACCACCGCAGCTCGAACCCCAGACCGACCAGGAGCGCCCGTCATGACCGACCCCTCGGACACTTCCGCGTACGTCTACGCCGTCACCCGCACGCCGTTCGGCCGCTTCAACGGTGCGCTGAGCGGGGTGCGCCCCGACGACCTGGCCGCGACAGCCATCACCGGTGTGCTCGCCGCCACACCGCAGCTGGACCCGCAGGAGATCGGCGACGTGGTCTGGGGCAACGCGAACGGCGCGGGCGAGGACAACCGCAACGTCGGCCGGATGGCGGTCCTGCTGGCCGGGCTGCCGGTGGAGGTGCCGGCCACGACGGTCAACCGGCTGTGCGGGTCGAGCCTCGACGCCGCGATGGCCGGCTCCCGCACCATAGAGACCGGCGACTCCGACATCGTGCTCGTGGGCGGCGTCGAGTCGATGACCCGGGCGCCGTGGGTGCTGCCCAAGCCCGCCCGACCCTTCCCGGTCGGCGACGTCACCGCCGTCTCCACGACGCTCGGCTGGCGCTTCGTCAACCCCGCGATGCCCGCGGAGTGGACCGTGTCCCTCGGCGAGGCCAACGAGCAGCTGCAGGAGACGTTCTCGATCTCCCGGGAGCGGCAGGACGCCTTCGCCGCCCGTTCCCACCGGCTGGCGGACGCCGCCTGGACGGACGGCTTCTACGACGACTTGACGGTGGCCGTGCCGGGGGTGGAGCTGACCCGCGACGAGTCGATCCGCCCCGGCACGACGGTCGAGAAGCTGGCCACCCTCACCCCGGCGTTCCGGAAGGACGGCACCATCACCGCCGGCAACGCCTCGCCCCTTAACGACGGCGCCTCCGCGCTGGTGCTCGGGTCACGGGCGGCGGAGGAGCGCATCGGCACGGCCCCGCTCGCCCGCATCGCCGGGCGGGCGGCGGCAGCTCTGGAGCCGCAGCGGTTCGGGTACGCCCCCGTCGAGGCGGCCGAGAAGGCGTTGCGCCGCGCGGGCATCGGCTGGTCCGACGTCGGCGCGGTCGAGCTCAACGAGGCGTTCGCCGTGCAGTCGATCGCCTGCGTGGACGCCTGGGGCATCGACCCCGAGATCGTCAACACCCGTGGCGGCGCCATCGCCATCGGCCACCCGCTCGGCGCCTCGGGCGGACGCATCATCGGCACCCTGGCCAAGGTCATGCGCGAGGGCGGCCACCGGTGGGGTGTGGCCGCGATCTGCATCGGGGTGGGCCAAGGGCTCGCGGTCGTGCTCGAGAACGCCCAGCACCTCGAGAGCACGGGGGCCTGAGATGGGCTTCTCCGTGACGACCGACGCCGACGCGGCGGTCGCCGGCATCCCCGACGGTGCCACCGTGCTCGTCGGTGGCTTCGGGATGGCCGGTATGCCGGTGCACCTGATCGACGCGCTGATCCGGCAGGGCGCGACCGACCTCACGGTCGTCAGCAACAACGCCGGCAACGGCGAGACGGGGCTGGCCGCGCTGCTCGCGGCCGGTCGCGTGGCCAAGGTGGTCTGCTCGTTCCCCCGCCAGTCCGACTCATGGGTCTTCGACGGCCTCTACCGCGCGGGGAAGATCGACCTCGAGGTGGTGCCCCAGGGCAACCTCGCCGAACGGATGCGGGCGGCGGGGGCGGGGATCGGCGCCTTCTACTGTCCCACCGGCGTCGGCACCCCGCTGGCCGAGGGCAAGGAGACGCGCACCATCGATGGCCGCGACTACGTGCTGGAGTACCCCATCCGCGGCGATGTCGCCCTCATCAAGGCGCACGTCTCCGACGCCATGGGCAACCTCGTCTACCGCAAGACCGCCCGCAACTTCGGCCCCGTCATGGCCGCGGCGGCGGCGCTGACCGTCGTCGAAGTGGGCGAGGTCGTCCCCGTGGGCGCCCTCGACCCCGAGAACGTGGTGACCCCCAGCATCTTCGTCAACCGGGTGCTCGACCTGTCCGGTAGCGTCCGAGCGCAGGCCGGTGCCCGAAACGGTGCCCAGGCCGACGCACAGGACCGCCAGGAGGCGTCATGACCACCTCGCCGGTGGACGAGCACACCGCCGTCCCGGACGTCGCCACGCAGACGGTCGAGCACGAGGACCGCGGCCCGCTCACCCGCCAGGAGCTGGCGGCCATGGTCGCCCGGGACATCCCGGCCGGTTCGTACGTCAACCTCGGTATCGGCCAGCCCACGACGGTCGCCGACTACCTCGACCCCGTCGCCGGCGTGGTTCTGCACACCGAGAACGGCATGCTCGGCATGGGTCCGGCCGCGGAGGGCGACGAGATCGACACCGACCTCACCAACGCCGGCAAGATCCCCGTCACCGAGCTGCCGGGCGCGTCCTACTTCCACCACGCCGACAGCTTCGCCATGATGCGCGGCGGCCACCTCGACGTCTGCGTGCTGGGGGCCTTCCAGGTCTCGGCGACCGGCGACCTGGCCAACTGGCATACCGGTGCACCCGACGCGATCCCCGCCGTCGGCGGGGCCATGGACCTCGCCATCGGGGCCAAGGCGGTCTTCGTCATGATGACCCTCTTCGCCAAGGACGGCACGGCCAAGCTGGTCCCTGCCTGCACCTACCCGCTCACAGACATCGGCTGCATCGCCCGGGTCTACACCGACGTCGGAATGTTCCTCGTGGGGCCGGGCGGCGACGGGTCGGTGACGGTGGCGGAGACCTTCGGCACCAGCGTCGCCGACCTCCAGAGCCGGATGGACGTCCCCCTCCTGCGGATCGAGGACCGGCCGTGACCGACCCGCCCGTCGTCCCCGTCTTCTTCCTCTCGGACAGCACCGGCATCAGCGCCGAGACGATGGGCAACGCCCTGCTCATCCAGTTCCCGCAGCTGCGGTTCGAGCGGCGGCTCATCCCCTTCATCAGCACGCCCGAGGAGGCGCGCCGGGTCGTCGCCATCCTCGACGAGGCGGCCGACGGCCCGGTCACGCCGATCGCCTTCACCACGGCTGCCACCGATGAGATCCGCGAGGTCCTGCTGACCACGCGGTGCCCGACGATCGACTTCTTCGAGCTGCACGTCACCCGGGTCGAGGAGATCTTCGGCGTCCCCGCCGCCCGGATCGCCGCCCAGCTGCACGGGGTCGGCGACGTGCAGCGCTACAACGCGCGGATGGCCGCCATCGAGTACTCCATCGAGCACGACGACGGGCAGAGCCTGCGGGCCATGGACCGCGCCGACGTCATCCTCATCGCTCCGTCGCGCTGCGGGAAGACGCCGACGACGATGTACCTCGCCTTACAGCACGGCCTCTTCGTCGCCAACTACCCCCTCGTCGAGGAGGACCTCCAGGGCACCGAGCTGCCCCGGCCCATCAAGCACCTGCGCGACCGGTGCATCGGCATGCTCGCCACCCCGGGACGGCTCT
>JBDSYO010000384.1:0-4001 GCA_039925625.1 Lapillicoccus sp.
TCGACCAGAACGAGTACATCTACCGCGCGCTGCGGGCCGGTGCCGCGGGCTTCCTGCTCAAGGACGCACCGTCGTCGCGCCTCGTCGCGGCCGTTCGTGCCGCGGCTACCGGTGACTCCCTCATCGAGCCATCGATCACCCGGCGCCTGGTGCAGCGGTTCGCCGAGACCACGGCCGCCCCGGGCATCCCCGCAGTCCTCATGCGGCTGACCGAACGCGAGCTCGACGTCCTGCGCCTCATCTCGCGGGGCCTGTCCAACGCGGAGATCGCCGCGGAGATGGTGGTGGCCGAGACGACGGTCAAGACCCACGTCGCCCGCATCCTCACCAAGCTCGGGATACGCGACCGCGTGCAGGCGGTCGTCGTCGCCTACGAGTCGGGTTTCGTCGCCCGCAGCGGGTGACCGCCCTCCCCAAGCCGGCGCGGCGTCGTGTCCGCACGGGATCCGCGCCTGCCCACGCCCGTGACCCGGCGAGACGGGCGAGAGCTGACGCACGAGTGGGAGACGCCCAACGACGACATGCCGAAGGCGCTGACTGCGCTGCGCCGGCTCGGTCGGACCTCGAGGCTTCGCGCGCTCCTGCGCGCTACGGCGGGGACGACCTTGACCGAGGACGGATGCTGAAGTCCTGGGTCGCGGTGTACGTCCGGTGACCCTTCGGCCGATCGCCACCACCATGACCAGCGCCGTCCGCCCGCCGTCGCACGACCGTGCCGGACCGGGTGGGACCGGTCCGGGCTCCGGGCGCCGAGCTCAGCTGGTCGCAGCTCCCCGAGGTCGAGGCCTACACCCTTGCCTTCACAGGGCAGTGCTGCCTTACTGAAGCGACCGGACGTCGGGCTGAGAGAGGCCACACGTCCCACACCACTCGGACTGGAGTCATTGATGGCAGGCATATGGTTCACGCACACCTTGGCCAAGACCGCTCCCAACGGATCGGCGTGGGCTAAGAAGGATGTCTACTTCCCGGAGATGCAGGTGTTCGCCACCGCGACGCTCAGTGCGTACCGGACCCAGACACCCGAACGGTTCTCCAGTTACCAGACCGGCTGGGCCGAGGCGTACATCGTGACCCCTCGCACCCCCATGACTGCTGGGGCAGGATGGTCCTTCCCGAGTGTTCGCGACAACCAGGTCTTCCCGAGGACGGACCGTTTGACGTTCTGGCTTCAGGTGGCCAACGGCAGCGGCGCCAACCCGCCCGTCAGCGCCTCAGCCGTCGGGGTGATCTATGAGTACGAGTTCGAACCGAAGCTCAGGCTCGACCTCCCCCGGTCAGTCAGGGAGCTCCACCTTGCCGTATACGCCGAGGACGGCACCGTCGTCGGAACCCACTCCTCGACTCAGTTGGAGGGCGGACCGGCTTTCGACGACGATCAGACCCGCGAACAACTGCTGACCGAGGCGTATGCGGTGTCCGGGCGAGCGAGGAGCTCCTTCCAGATCGCTGAGCTCCGCCCCGACGAGATGGCACAGTCGGCGGACTTCCGCGTGGATCCCTCTACCGGTCGCGCGGAGCCGCTGAACATCCAGGGCTCGGACCAGCACCCCTTCCGTAGCTGAGACTGGCGATGCGCGCCGTGTGGATCGCCCGGAACCGCCGGCCATCGCGAGTTCACGACGAGGTCGGGGAGCGCCCCCCGAAGCTCCGACAACGGCCTCGCTCGGCTTTTCGTCGTGGTGAGTCCCAGCCGAGCCTGGACCGAGTGCGGGTATCACGCAGCTGCAGCGAGCGCGGCTCGGGAGCGGACGTATGGGGACTGCGTCCTCGTGGTCCGGCCGCGCGCCGCTACGAAGCAGCGGCGCGAGGACCTACGGCTGACGCCGTTGTCAATCCGCGACCGTGCGAGGACAGTGCACGGTATGACCGACCCTGCCGGTGATGACGTTGCCGCATTCCTGCATGCGTGCGATCAGGCGATCTGGTCCGCCGCTGCCCTGGTGTCAGCGATTCACGGGGTCCCTTCCCAGGAGCAGCGAGCGGCCGCCCTCGCGGTCTTGACGGCGAAGGGTTTGGGTTCGGTGGCGACGCTGGGTGTCGAGGAGTCTGGCGGGCTGGCGGCGCAGGCGGCTGCCCCCATTCATCAGGTCGCTGCCCTCCTTCGCGGCGAGGGGCAGATGTGGGCCACCCAGAGCGATGAGGCGCTCCTGGCGCAGGGGAGGGCGAGCGCTCAGGGCGCCGCCGTCTTCGCGCGGCTCGGCCTGCAGTCGTTGGCCGGGTTGCCGGAGGCGTTCGCCGCCGGGGCGCGAATGCTGGACGTCGGGACCGGAGTCGCGGCCATGGCCGTGGCGTACGCCGAGATGTTCCCGCAACTCACCGTGGTCGGGATCGACGTGATGCCTCGGGTGCTCCGGCTGGCCGAACAGACGGTGGCCGCGAGTTCGGTCAAGGACCGGGTCATCGTGCGTGAGCAGGACGTGAGCTCCCTGGACGAGCCTGACGCGTACGCCCTCGCGTGGGTGCCGGCACCATTCATCCCGGCGTCCGCGCTCAGCGTTGGTGTCCTCCGTGTCGTCGATTCGCTGAGTCCGGGCGGGTGGCTGATACTGGGGCACGGAAAGTACGGCGGGTCGGACATGGACGACGCGGTGGGCCGGTTCAAGACCATTGCCTACGGGGGCACCGCACTCAACGACGCGGAGGCCGAGCAGATGCTGGAGGCCGCCGACCTGGTCGACGTGAGGGTCGTTCCCACCCCCCAGGGCAGCCCGGCCATCACCGTGGGACGCAAACCCACCGGATCATGACGCCTTGACGTTGCGGAGCGTAGACGCCTCCTTCGCCGCCCGGCGCTGACTCGTGCGGATTCCGTTGTCGGACCCTGAGACTGGTGGTGCTGGCCCCACTGCGGTAACGCGCTGCGTACGTGTCGCTGCTGCGCGACAGGCTTCGCCAGGCCCGCGACGTCACGCTTCGTCTGGCCGGTCGGCTGCTGAGTCTGCGGGCGTGACGAACAGCTGTTCGGCGAGCAGGCGGCGGCACCATGCGGACCAGGCGGCCAGCGACCATCCGTATTCGGTGACCATGGTGTTGTAGGTCGTTGGACTCATGATCACGAGCATGGAGTCGATCGCGGCCGTCCGGTCCACTCCGGCCCGCAGCTCGAACCGGGCGCTCATGCGGTCGACCATGACGCTCCAGGCGTGCCGTCGCATGGCCTCCGTGGCTCGTCGTGCGTCGGCAGCAGCCGGGTCCGCGACGGCCGCCGCCCGGACCATCTCGTCCAGCGGCGCGGTCCGCGCGAAGACGGTCCCCACGTTGTCGACGAGTAGCGTGAGCGCTGCGCTCAGCGAGTCGGCCTGCTGGAAGCGCCGGAACCACGCCTGCTGCTCGGGTGGTAACGCGCTGCCGGGCCCCGTCACCGCGAGGTCGTAGGTGCGCTGAAGCAGCTGGGGCTTGCTGCCGAACGCGTAGTAGAGCGTCTGCTCTGCGACGCCGGCGGCTGCGGCGATGTCGGCCATGGTCGTGGCGGTGTACCCACGGGCCACGAACAGCCCGTAAGCAGCGTCCACCATGCGCTCGCGGTTGCGCCGGGTGCGCTCGACCCGGGAGAGGCCGGGAGGCTTGACGGGTCGGACCACCCGGTGATTCTATAGGGGTCTTCACTAGTGGTGTCTTTAGTGACGTACCCAGGGAGTTCCGATGCCCGAGTCGTGGACGGTCAACCCAGGTCAGGGTGAGCTGATCACTGGTCTGGGGATGCAGCACAAGGTCGGGGCCTCGGCCCTGGGCGGCCAGCTGTTCATCGTCGAGGGCGTCATCCCGCCCGGCGTGCTGGTCACCCCGCACACACACACCCGGGAGGACGAGTGCTCCTACATCCTCGACGGGACCTTGGTGTACCTGGTCGGGGACGAGGAGGTCGAGGTCACCGCCGGCGCCTACGTCGTCAAGCCCCGTGGCGTCCGGCACGCGTTCTGGAACGCCTCCGACCAGCCCGCTCGCGTCCTGGAGATGCACACACCGGCGACGTTCGAGAACTACTACGACAAGCTCAG
>JBDSYO010000385.1:0-2844 GCA_039925625.1 Lapillicoccus sp.
GGCTGCTCCTTGACCTCGCCGCCCTCGAGCTTGGTCTGCACCATCGCCTCGACCGCCTGCGCGTAGTCGTCCTCGAACTCGCTCGGGTCGTAGTCGCCGGAGAGGGAGTCGATGAGCATCGTCGCCATCGACAGCTCACGCTCGGTCGCGCTGCCCACGTCGCCGAGGTTGGCGAACTCGGCCGAGCGGATCTCGTCGGGCCAGAGCATCGTCTGGAGCACGATGATCCCGTCACGGACCCGGAGCACGGCCATGTTCTTGCGGTTGCGGATCGCCACGGTCACGACCGCCATCCGCTCCGCCGCCTCGAGCGAGTCGCGCAGCAGCGCGTACGCCTTGGCCGCACCCTTCTCGGGCTCGAGGTAGTACGGCTTGTCCAGGAGCATCGGGTCGATCTGCTCCGAGGGCACGAACTTCTCGACCGCGATCTCCTTGCTCGACTGGTTGGGCAGGTGCTTCAGGTCGTCGTCGGTGATGACGACCATCTGGCCGTCCTCGGTCTCGTAGCCCTTGGCGATGTCGTCGTAGGAGACCTCCTCGCCGTCGACCGAGCAGACCCGCTTGTAGTGGATCCGGCCGCCGTCCTCGCGGTGCACCTGACGGAAGGAGATGTCGTGGTCCTCCGTGGCCGAGTAGAGCTTGACCGGCACGTTGACCAGGCCGAACGAGACGGCGCCCTTCCACATCGCACGAGGCATAGGACTAACTCTCGCAGACGGCGCCGACAGATGCCGGGTTGTGGTTCACGGAGACCTCCGCCAGCCGGCCGGTGAGGTAGGCGCGCTCCCCCGCGTTCGCGGTGAGCTCCAGCGCTCGCCGGTACGCCTCCGCCGACTCCTCGTCGCGGCCCAGCCGGCGCAGGAGGTCGGCTCGGACGGCGGGGAACGGGTGGTAGGCCTCCAGACCCGCGATCGCCTCGACGGCCTCCAGACCCGCGTCCGGGCCCTGCACCTCCGCCAGCGCCACCGCCCGGTTGAGGGCCACGACGGGGGTGGGGGTGAGGGTCCAGAGCTGGTCGTAGAGGGCGAGGACCTGGCTCCAGTCGGTGTCCACCGCCCGCTCGGCGTCGGTATGCACGGCGCCCACCGCCGCCTGCAGCTGGTAGGGCCCCGGTCGACCCCGGCGCAGGCAGGCGCGCACCAGCGCGTGGCCCTCGGCCACGAGCCCGCGGTCCCACAGCGACCGGTCCTGCTCCGGAAGGGTCACGAGGACCCCGCCCGCGAACCGGGCGGGCCGCCGCGCCTCCGACAGCAGCATGAGCGCCAGCAGGCCGAGCGCCTCGGGCTCGTCGGGCATCAGCGCCGCCAGCATCCGGGCCAGTCGCACCGCCTCGGCGCCCAGGTCGTGACGGGCGCCCGCGGTGGCGCCCGCCGACAGGTACCCCTCGTTGTAGATGAGGTAGAGCGTCGCGAGGACACCCGCCAGCCGGCCCGGCAGCTCGTGGTCGGCGGGCACGCGGTAGGGGATGCGGGCGGCCTTGATCTTGGCCTTGGACCGGGTGAGCCGCTTGGCCATCGCGGCCTCCTCGACGAGGAAGGCGCGGGCGATCTCCTCGGTGGTGAGCCCGCCGAGCAGGCGCAGGGTGAGCGCCACCTGGGCGTCCCGGGCGAGGGCGGGGTGGCAGCAGGTGAAGATCAGCCGCAGCCGCTCGTCGGCCACGGCGCTGACGCCCTCCACCCCGCTCACCGCGCCGATCCCTGTGGGGTCGTCGGCGGCGGGGTCGAGCAGGGCCGCCTGGGCGTGCCGGGCGTCGCGGGTCGACTCCCGTCGCAGCCGGTCGATGGCGCGGTTGCGGGCGGTCGTGGCCAGCCAGGCCCCCGGGTTCGGAGGCAGCCCGGCGGTGGGCCACCGTCGGACGGCCTCGACGTAGGCCTCCTGGGCCGCGTCCTCGGCGAGGTCGATGTCGCCGAACCGGCGCACCAGACCGGCGACCACGCGCCCGTGCTCCTCACGGAAGACCTGCTCGAAGGACGCGTCGAAGGACGGGCCGGGTGGCGGTGGTCCGGCGGCCTCAGTCATCGTCCTGGAAGGGCCGCACCTCGACCGGTCCGCCGCAGGCGGCCGAGCCCCGTCGGGCGAGGTCCACCGCGGCGTCGAGGTCGGCGACGTCGACGACCCAGAACCCGCCGAGGTGCTCCTTGGCCTCGGCGAACGGGCCGTCGGTCATGACGGCCTCGCCGCTACGGCCGTCGACGACGGTGGCGGTGCTGACGGGGTGCAGGCCGCCGGCGAACACCCAGGCGCCCGAGGCCTTGACCTCCTCGTTGAACGCGCCGACGTCGGCGTACATCCGCTGCATCTCCTCCTCGCCCGGCGTCTGGTCGCCGTCGCGCGTCCACACGGACAACAGGTACTGAGCCATCTCGGTCTCCTTCGTTGGTGGTGCAGGTCGTTGGTGGTGCAGGTCGTTGGTGGTGCAGGTCGTGGGTGGTGGTGCTGGTCAGCGGACGACGTCCCGGCCGTCCTCGACCGTCGCCGTGGCGACCTCGAGGCCCCCCGCCGGCCGCAGGACCATGTACTGGCAGCCGGTCGCCGTCTGCTCGGTGGTGACCAACTCGAAGCCGGTGGGGACACGGCCGGCCCCGAACAGCCGCTTGCCGGAGCCGACGACGACGGGGGCCACGATGACCCGGTACTCGTCGACGAGGCCGGCGTCGTGCAAGGTATGGACGAGCCCGTGGCTGCCGTTGTCCGGGTCGGTGACCTGCGGCCAGTATGCCGCGAACAGCTCGTCGGTGGTGCGGCCGAGCAGGAGCGCGTCGGAGCGGTCCTCCTCGGGCCCGCCCGGACCCTGCATGACGCCGTGGAGGGTGCCGACGGTGTTGACGGTGAGCTGCATCGGAT
>JBDSYO010000386.1:0-3522 GCA_039925625.1 Lapillicoccus sp.
CCGTGGTCCGCCCCCTCGAGAGCGACGACCTTGGACAGGCCCTCGAGCCCGTGCTTGGCGGTGACGTAGGCGCTCTTGTAAGCGCTCGCTCGTAGTCCGTGGGCGCTGGAGACGTTGACGACACGGCCCCAGCCCTGGGCGTACATGTGGGGCAGGCTCTGGCGGATGAGCCGGAAGGGGGCGTGGAGCATGAGGTCGAGGATCAGCTCGAAGCGCTCCAGCGGGAACTCGTGCACCGGGGCGATGTGCTGCACCCCCGCGTTGTTGACGAGGATGTCGACGTCGGTCGGGAGTGCCGCGAGGGCGTCGAGGTCGGACAGGTCGACGGCCACGGTCGACAGCGCGTCCGCGCCGAGCCGCTCGACGAGGGCGGTGAGCCCCGACTCGTCGCGGTCGACCGCCACGACCCGCGCGCCGGCCTCGAGGTAGCGCTCGACCACCGCGGCGCCGATCCCACTGGCCGCGCCGGTGACCAGGGCGGTGCGGCCCCGGAGGTCGATGGGCGCCGTCGTCGTCGGTGACATGACGGCGACACTAGGGGACGGGCCGCGGGCCGGCGCATGTGGTGTCCACCCACAGTTGTCCCCCTCCCGTATGCGTCCCCGCCAGGGCCGGCGTAGACGCATACGGGCGGGCCTGCTCAGATGTCCCTCAGATGTCCCGGAAGACCTGGATCGTCGCGCCGAGGGCGTTGAGGCGCTCGGCGAGGTCCTCGTAGCCGCGGTTGATGACGTAGACGTTGCGCAGCACCGAGGTGCCGGGCGCAGCGAGCATCGCGAGCAGGACGACGACACCCGGACGCAGCGCGGGCGGGCACATGACCTCGGCCGCGCGCCACCGGGTCGGGCCCTCGATGAGCACCCGGTGCGGGTCGAGGAGCTGCACCTTCGCGCCGACCTTGGTCAGCTCGGTGAGGTAGATCGCCCGGTTCTCGTAGACCCAGTCGTGCAGCATCGTCGAGCCCTCGGCCACCGCCGCGATGAGGGCGAAGAACGGCAGGTTGTCGATGTTCAGGCCCGGGAAGGGCATCGGGTGGATCTTGTCGATCGGGGCGTGGAGCGGACCGGGCACCGTGGTGAGGTCGACGAGCCGGGTCTGCCCGTTGGCCGAGTGGTACTCCTGCGAGATGGCGTACTGCATGCCCATTCCCTCGAGAGTGGCGAGCTCGATCTCCATGAACTCGATGGGCACCCGGCGGATGGTGATCGCCGACCCGGTGACCACGGCCGCAGCGAGCAGGCTCATCGCCTCGATGGGGTCCTCCGAGGGGGAGTACTCCACGTCGACGTCGATCTCGGCGACCCCGTGCACGGTGAGCGTCGTCGAGCCGATGCCCTCGATGCGCACCCCGAGCTTCTCCAGGAAGAAGCACAGGTCCTGCACCATGTAGTTGGGGCTGGCGTTGCGGATCACGGTGACGCCGTCGTGGCGGGCGGCGGCGAGCAGGACGTTCTCGGTGACGGTGTCGCCACGCTCGGTGAGGACGATCGGCCGCACCGGC
Organism: Lapillicoccus sp.; assembly: GCA_039925625.1. Lineage (GTDB taxonomy): Bacteria > Actinomycetota > Actinomycetes > Actinomycetales > Dermatophilaceae > Lapillicoccus. Next base: position 1,502 of record JBDSYO010000386.1, read on the forward strand.
CGGCGGGTGGTGTCGGTCGTCGCCTCGTAGAACCCGTGGGTGGCGACGACGTCGAGACCGAACGCGCGCAGCGCGGACATGTGGGGCTCGACGGTGCGCGTCCCGAGGTCGCAGCCCCCGGCGTACGGCAGCCGGAAGCTCGCCTGGTCGTGCAGCAGGGGGCCGAGGAACATGATCACCGTGCGGGTGCGGCGGGCCGCCTCCACGTCGATGCCGTCGAGGTCGAGGTGGGCCGGGGGCACGATCTCGAGGTCGTTGCTGTCGGGGAGCCAGCGGGTCTTGACCCCGATCGACGACAGCACCTCGAGGATCCGGTTGACCTCCTCGATGCGGGCGAGGTTGCGCAACGTGGTGCGGCCCCGGTTGAGCAGCGACGCGCACAGCAGGGCGACGGCGGCGTTCTTCGAAGTTTTGACGTCGATGGCGCCGTGCAGCTTCTGGCCGCCGACGATGCGCAAGTGCTGGGGGCCGGAGTGGCCGAGCGAGACGAACTCCGAGTCGAGGCTCTCGCCGATCCGGGCGAGGGTCTCCAGGCTGAGGTTCTGCTGGCCCTGCTCGATGCGGACGACCGCGCTCTGGCTGGTGCCCAGCGACCGGGCCAGCTCGCTCTGGGTGAGGCCCTTGTGGCGTCGCGCGTCGCGGATCAGCGACCCGATCCGCTGCAGGTAGGTCGTAGTGTCGGTGGCGGTCATAGCGAGCGAGGATATCTCACATATGAGATACGCCCGATCTAGGCGCGCCGTGAGGCCGGGTCAGGTCCTCACAGGGGGCGACCGGTGGGTGATCGGCGTGAGCGGGAGCCAGGGGTGGGCCTGATGTCCCGGTCCGGCGTCGGCGCCCAGCGGGAGCCGTTCCATCTCCAGGGTCTGACGCATGACCCGGGACAGGCCGGGCCGCACCGGTCGCAGGACCGTGCTCACGGCTGACACCAGGGCGGACGGGAGGTGGGCCGGATGCCGCCCCGGCGGGGTCACGAGGGCGGCCAGCTCGGTGAGGCTGAGGTCCTCGCCGGCGACCTCGATGACGCTGCCGATGAGGGCGGGGTCAGTCGCGGCGCGGGCGACGGCGACGGCGACGTCGTCCACCGACACGACGTTGACCGGGTTGCGTCCGGCGCCGAGGACCTTCGGCACGCCCGATCGGCCGCCCGTCGAGCGGAAGACGTCGAGCCACATCTCGGCGAACCCGGAGGCGCGCACGATCGTCCAGTCGGGCGCACCCCCTGGGGCGCCTGACCGGAGGGTGGCCTCGGCGGCGGCCTTCATCCGGAACAGCTCGAGGGGATGGTCCGGGCTCGCTCCGATGACGGACACGAGCACGACGCGGGCGCCGACGGCGCGCGCCGCGGCGATGAGGGCGCGGTTGCCGTCACGGTCCACAGCGGCGGGGGACCCTCCGGCGCGGGGGTCCATCCCGTGCACCGCCGACACCACGACCTCGGAACCCGCCAGCGCCCCCGGTAGCGTGGACGACGTGCGGACGTCCGCCTCCCTGAACTCGGCACCGGCGACCGGTGACGCCGGAGCCGACCGGCCCACGACCCGCACCGCCTGACCGTCTGCGGTCAACCGAGCGGCGACGAGCCGGCCGAGCCGACCGGTCCCGCCCACCACCGTGATCACGACCGACCTCCTGCGGCCTCGGCCACGGGCCGGGGTGCGGGTCGGCCCGCCATGGCGGCCATCACCGCGTCGATCCCGGGTCCGCCGGGTTCGACGGGGGCAACGTAGACGTGTGCACTGGCGATGCGGCCCGCTGACACCGCGGCGATGAAGACCATCTGGCCGTACATCACCAGGCCGTCCCTGCGGGTGCCGGTCTGGGCGGCCTCCAACCAGATCCGGGTGTCGGTCACGGTGTGCTGCTGGACCTCGAGCCGGAGGTCGGGTATCGCCTCGAAGAGGGTGCCCCAGTTCTTCCGCACCTGGGCGGAGCCGACGAACGAGCGCGCTGGATGGACCGGATCGCTCAGGACGTAGTCGAGCGAGAAGCAGTCGACGAGTCGGTCGAGGTCGTGTGCG
>JBDSYO010000387.1:0-2631 GCA_039925625.1 Lapillicoccus sp.
GGATGCCCAGCTGGCGCAGCGTCTGCGACGGCTGGATGAAGGTGCGGCCGACGTAGGCGTTCTTGACGAAGCCCTGCCCGAACGGGATCCCCGACTCCTGGGAGTACCCCACGGCCGCGGGCACCCCGGACTCCGGTACGCCGATGACGAGGTCGGCGTCGACCGGGTGCTCCCGGGCCAGCTGGCGGCCCATCTCGACCCGCGCCTCGTGGACGACGCGGCCGCGGATGACGGCGTCGGGGCGGGCGAGGTAGACGTACTCGAAGACGCAGCCCTTCGGCTGGGCCTCGGCGAACCGGTGCGAGCGCAGCCCGTGCTCGTCGATGGCGATCAGCTCGCCCGGCTCGATCTCGCGCACCACCGAGGCACCGATGGTCTGCAGGGCCGCCGTCTCCGACGCGACCACCCACCCCCGCTCCAGCCGACCGAGCGCAAGGGGACGGACGCCGTAGGGGTCGCGGGCGGCATACAGCGTGTGCTCGTCCATGAACACGAAGCAGAAGGCGCCCCGCAGCAGCGGCAGCACCTCGAGGGCGGCCGTCTCGATCGGCTTGTCGGGATCGGCTGCGAGCAGGGTGGTCACCAGGGCCGTGTCGGAGGTGTTGCCCCGCCCGAGCTCCCCGCGCTTGCCGGCCGCCACGCCGAGCCGCTCGGTGACGAGGTCGCGCAGCTCGACCGTGTTGATGAGGTTGCCGTTGTGGGCGAGGGCGACCGAGGTGTCGCCGGTGCCGCCGAGGGTCGGCTGGGCGTTCTCCCACGTCGACCCGCCGGTCGTGGAGTAGCGGGCGTGCCCGATGGCGATGTGCCCGCGCAGGGAGCCGAGCGCGCTCTCGTCGAACACCTGGCTGACGAGCCCCATGTCCTTGTAGACGAGGATCTTCTCGCCGTCCGACGTCGCGATGCCCGCCGACTCCTGCCCGCGGTGCTGCAGCGCGTAGAGGCCGAAGTAGGTGAGCTTGGACACCTCCTCGCCCGGCGCCCAGACGCCGAAGACACCGCAGGCGTCCTGCGGTGCCTTGTCAGCGAGGGTGGTGGGGTCGAGATCGTGCGAGAGTCGTCCGTCTCCGCGAGCCACGTCTCAGTGTCCCACAGGAGGCGGGCCCCACCGGAGCGGGTGCGGTCAGCGGCGGCGGTCGGCGAGCACCGCGAGGAGCGCCGCCAGGAACGCCCCCAGCGCCGCGAACAGCAGGCCGAAGAAGCCGAGCTGGGCGCCCCCGCTGTAGTCCGGGGTGTCTCCCCCACCGATGGCAACGAAGACCCCGACGACGAACCCGACGAGCGCCCCGGTGACGATGAACCGCCGGAAGTTCGGGGTGCGGGGGCGCGCTGGCGTCACGCCGTCAGGGTAAGCCACCCTCAGAGAGCCGGCAGCGGCAGGACGCCCGACAGGTCGGCCCGCAGCCCGGACGCGCGCACCAGGCCCCGGTCCATCGCCGCCGTCCAGGCGAGCCCTCCCGTCGCCAGGCGCAGCCACGTGACGGCGTCGGTCTCGAAGACGTTGGGCGGCGTGCCCCGCTTGTGGGCCGGGCCCTCGATGCACTGCACGGCGCCGTGGGGCGGCACGCGCACCTCCACCGAGCGGCCCGGATGCCGGGTCGCGAGCTCCTCCAGCGCATACCGCACCGCCGTGGCGACGACCGGGCGCGGCACCGCGGCCAGCTCGGCGAGGTCCGGGCCGGCGCTCAGGCACTCCGCGAGCGCCGCGTGCCCCGCGGCGGGGTCGACGCGGCGGCGAGGGGGCATCCGGTCATCCTCGCAGCCGCGGCATCACCTCGGACGCGATCGTCTCCAGCATCGCCTCGTCCCCCCGGTAGGGCGCAGTCGGCCGCGGCCAGTGCGACACGACGTCGGTGAACCCCAGCGCCGCCGCACGGGTGACCAGCTCCTCGAAGCCCTCGGCGCTGCCCAGCGAGAAGACCGGAGAGGAGTCGAGGTTGAGATACCGCGGGTATGCCGCGGGGTCGCGGTCGGCTGCCGCGAGCGCCTCCTCGAGCGTGTGGGTGAGGCGCTCGAGCCCGTCGAACCAGGCGTCCAGAGTCTCGGACCGGGAGCCCGTGGTGACCCACCCGTCGGCGGCCTGCGCGGCGAAGCGCACCGAGCGGGGGCCGTCGGCAGCGGCCAGCACCGGCACCCGGGCCACCGGCGGGCGGGTGCCCATGTCGTAGGTCTCGAACCAGCGCCCCTCGCTCGTGACCCGCCCGGTCCCGTCGTCGCGCAGTGTGAGGTAGAGCCGGGTGAACTCCTGGAACCGGTCGACGCGGTCCTTGGTCGTCAGCGCGGGCTGGCCGAGGATGCGGGCGTCGAGGTCACCGCCTTTGCCGAGCCCGAGGAGGAAACGACCGCCGGAGATGTCGTCGAGCGACTGCGCCTCGCGGTACAGGGTGGCCGGATGCCGGAAGTTGGGCGACGCTACGAACGTGCCGAGCCCGATGCGCGAGGTGACGATGGCGGCGGCCGTGAGGGTCGGCATCGTGCAGTACCACGGGGAGTCGGGCAGGCCCGCCCAGACGAGGTGGTCGTAGGTCCAGGCGTGGTCGAAACCGAGCTCCTCCGCCGCCCGCCACCTCGGGGCAGCTTCGGTCCACCGCGTCTCGGGCAGGATGGTGAGGCCGAATCTCATGGACTGAGCCT
>JBDSYO010000388.1:0-3753 GCA_039925625.1 Lapillicoccus sp.
ACAGCTACCTCGTCGTCGACAAGCTGCTCGACGTCGCCCGGCGCTCAGGAGCAGACGCCGTGCACCCGGGCTACGGGTTCCTCGCCGAGAACGCCGGCTTCGCCCAAGCGGTCATCGACGCGGGGCTGACGTGGATCGGCCCCGGCCCCGCCGCGATCGATGCGCTCGGTGACAAGGTCAAGGCCCGTCACATCGCCACGAAGGCCGGCGCCCCTCTGGTCCCCGGCACCGCGGAACCCGTGGACGGACCCGACGAGGTGGTCGCCTTCGCGGAGGAGTTCGGGCTGCCCGTCGCCATCAAGGCGGCCTACGGCGGCGGAGGCCGCGGGCTCAAGGTCGCCCGCACGCTCGAGGAGATCCCCGACCTGTTCGAGTCGGCCGTCCGCGAGGCCGTCACGGCGTTCGGGCGGGGCGAGTGCTTCGTCGAGCGGTTCCTCGACCAGCCGCGCCACGTCGAGACCCAGTGCCTGGCCGACCAGCACGGCGGCGTCGTCGTCGTCTCCACGCGCGACTGCTCGCTGCAGCGCCGCAACCAGAAGCTCGTCGAGGAGGCGCCGGCCCCGTTCCTCACCGACGAGCAGCACGCCGAGCTACTGCGGGCGTCGAAGGCGATCCTGCGCGAGGCGGGCTACGTCGGCGCCGGCACGTGCGAGTTCCTCGTGGGCCAAGACGGCGGCATCTCGTTCCTCGAGGTCAACACCCGCCTGCAGGTGGAGCACCCGGTCAGCGAGGAGGTCACCGGCATCGACCTCGTGCGCGAGCAGTTCCGCATCGCCGACGGTGAGGCCCTCGGCTACGACGACCCGGAGCCGCATGCCCACTCGATCGAGTTCCGCATCAACGGTGAGGACGCCGGCCGCGGCTTCCTGCCGGCGCCGGGCACCGTGACCCGCTTCGCTCCCCCGTCGGGCCCGGGTGTGCGCGTCGACTCCGGCGTCGTCACGGGCGACGTCGTCGGCGGCGCCTTCGACTCGATGCTGGCCAAGCTCATCGTGACCGGCCGCACCCGACAGCAGGCGCTCGAGCGCGCGCGTCGCGCGCTGGAGGAGTTCGTCGTCGACGGGATGCCCACGGTGCTCCCGTTCCACCGCGCGGTCGTCAGCGACCCGGCCTTCGCACCGGCGGACGCCGACGCGCCCTTCACCGTGCATACCCGGTGGATCGAGACCGAGTTCGACAACACCATCGAGCCGTATGCCGGTGGGCCGGCCGACGCGGCCGAGCCTGAGGAACGCCGCCGGGTCGTCGTCGAGGTGGGGGGCAAGCGCCTCGAGGTGGTGCTGCCGGCCGACCTCGGTGGGATGGGCGGTGGCGTCGGTGCAGGCGCCCGGAAGAAGGCGCCCCGGCGCTCCGGGGGCGGGTCGTCGTCATCGGCCGCGTCCGGGGACGCTCTCACCGCGCCGATGCAGGGCACCATCGTCAAGGTCACGGTCGAGGAGGGTCAGCAGGTGGAGCAGGGCCAGACCGTCGTCGTCCTCGAGGCGATGAAGATGGAGCAGCCCATCACCGCCCACAGGGCCGGCGTCATCACGGGCCTCGCCGCCGAGATCGGTGCCACCGTGACGGCCGGCTCTGTGCTCGCCGAGATCAAGGACCCCCAGGGCGACTCGACCGGCTAGTCCGTTGCGGACGGCGGCTCGGGCCGGGCCTCCGGCAGCGGCTCGGGGAGCGCCTCGGGCGCGACGTCGGGGCCGGGCGCGGGCACCGTCTCCATGGCCCCCGGCAGGTCGGGGTGACCCAGGAGGAAGTCCTTGACCTGGTCGAAGAGTCCTTGGGTGGCCATGACGCCTGACCCTAGCGCTGCGCGGCCCGCGACCATTCCTGGCGAAGTCGGGGAAGGAGAGGGTGCGACGGGGCCATGATGTCTGGCGAGGGATCGGGGGGACCGGTCGTTCGCGAGGTGAGGGGCATGGCCATGGTTCGACGTTCGCGTGGTTCGTTCCTACGGCGCCCGCACCGCGTCGCCCGGCGGCTGGTCGCCGCGGCGGTCGGCCTGGCGCTGGTGGCCGCGACCGCGTTGTCGGTCTCCTCGGCCGCGAACGCGGACCCCGCGAAACCCCGGAAAGCCCCGGGTGTCACCGTCTCGGACGGTGCGCCGAGCCCCGGTCTCGTCGTCGACACGATGGTCGCCAACACCCCCGGAAGCCGTAACCAGCCGGGGATCCGCGTCGGGGCCACCACCTACGCCGCGCCGTTCCTCGACGGCAAGAACAGCTACAACCAGTACGGCCCGTCCCAGTGGCAGGTGCTCGTCCTCGACCAGCGCACCAGCCGCCTCGTCTGGAACCGCACCTACGGCTACTCCGCTCGCAGCTCGGACACCCCAGGGAAGGGGTCGGTCGCGGCGTCGCTGGCCGACGACCTCGCGGCCCTCAGGGCGAAGCCGGAGGCGTTCACCGTCATCGTCAGCGCCCACGCCGCGAAGGGCTTCCTCGGCTTCTACCCGCATGGCGACACGCGGCTGGGAGCCGTCGACGCGGTGACGGCCCTGAAAGCCCTGGAGTTCACACTGTCCGGTCAGTCCCAGCAGAACACCGTGGGCGTCAGTGGCGCCTTCTCGCTCATCGCGTCGGTGAACACGACCACCGCGTCGTCGCAGTACCGCTGGAGCGACCAGAAGGGCGGCGGCCGGATGACGGGCCTCCTGGTGCTCAACCAGTACCGCAACTACGCCTACCTGCCCACCGACCGGGTGGCCATGGACACCCGCAGCGCCGCCGGCTGCGACGCGAAGAAGGTGAGCTGCCTGGTGCGGGTCACCGTCGGGGACAACACCCAGACCGCCTCGCTGGTCGGTGGCGCCGGGTTCTTCGTCACCGTCTGGGACAAGCTCTCCCTCACCCTGGTCACGTCGGCGACCTTCGCGACCAACGGACCCGCCTCGGCGGCCCAGGCGAAGGCGATGACCTCGATGCTGCTCGGGATGGCGCCGAACAGTCCCGGCGACCTCGTCGTCATCACCTCCCTCTCGACGCCCGGAGATCCCAGCCGGAAGGCCCTTGTCGACCCCGCCCTGCCATACGCCGACATGCTCGCGCTGGGCACGGCGGTTGCCTCCGTGGGTGGCACCCGGGACGCGTTCAACCGAGCCGCCGCGGCGGCCGAGGGCGCCTACACCCTCATCGGCTGGAGCGACGCGCTCACCATCCCCGGTCTGGAGGGACGCGGGCAGGAGAGCATCGACCCGGGAGCCCGGGCGCGTGCCGTGCTGACCCGGAACCCGCAGTCACTGCTCCGTCCGCAGGCCCTGGCGGCCGGTCAGACGGCTACCGACGAGCTGACGGCCCTGGCCCTGTCCACCCCGACCACCACCTGGACGGCGCTCGACCAGGACTCGTTGGCGTACCTCATCACCGCCGTGCACAACACCGACGCCCTAGACCTGCCCGCCGACCCCCGACGGGCGTACTGGAGCCTGGACTGGGACAGCGGCACGTGGGCCCGGATGGCCAGCGCCGTCCTTGGCATCCCGCAGCCTGCGGGCTGGACCCCCGCAAAGGTCTCGCAGTTCATCGCGACGCGCGGTCTGCTGCACGACGAGATGACACGGGTCAGCGCGGTGCGCCAGCGCTTGACGAGCCTCAAGGCGCCGTTGGCCGCACTGCTCGCCGCCAACGACAACGACCACCGGGTCGACGCCGTGGCGGGGATCCTCGCCAACGACATCCTCGCCAACCCGGAGCCGGTGCCCTTCAACTGGGAGACCCTGGTGGCGGTGCTGCTCACGATCTGCGCGATCTTCGCGCCCGAGGC
>JBDSYO010000389.1:0-4793 GCA_039925625.1 Lapillicoccus sp.
GACTGGAACGACAAGGTCATCGCGGACTTCCGCGCCAGCGGGGGGCAGGTCGGCGGCCAGTTCGCGGGCGCCCCCCTACTGCTACTGCATAGCACCGGAGCGAAGAGTGGGGAGCCGCGGGTGAGCCCGGTCATGTTCCTGGCCACCGACGGGGGCTGGTCGGTCTTCGCCTCATACGCCGGCATGGACGTCAACCCCGCGTGGTACCACAACCTCAAGGCCAACCCGGATGGCGAGATCGAGGTGTCCGACGGGTCGGGTGGGATCGAGACGGTGCCGGTGCGGGCGCGTGAGCTGGACCCCGAGGAGCGGGGCCCGGTCTGGGAGGAGCAGAAGAAGCGCTACCCCGGGTTCGCGGAGTACGAGACCAAGACCGAGCGGGTCATCCCGGTGCTCGAGCTCACCCGCCGCTGAGCAGAAGCAGGCCCGCGGGCACGGCGGCACCGAGCCACCGGCGTACGCCGGGCTGGTGTTCGCAGGGCGCCGCTCAGGCGGGCTCGGCGTCGTGGCCGACGCGGTCGCCGGGGTGCTGCATGGCGATGGCGAAGGCGATGGCGAGCGCGGCGGCCATCCCCCACAGGACGGAGCCCGTCGCGGTGGCGAAGTCGTTCTGCACCGCCTGACTGATGGCCTCTTGCATGGCGGGGGTGGCGGGGTCGTTCGCGCTCGGGCCCGACCCGCGACCCGCGATCTCCTGGGCCACGGACGCGGGCAGGCCCATCCCCGTGAGCGAGGTGGTGAGCCGGCCCACGAAGACGGTCGACAGGAGCGAACCGAGTACGGCGAACCCGAGGCTGGACCCGTAGTTGCGGACGGTCTGGGTGATGCCGGTGACCTCGCCGTAGGACGCGTCGATGGCCCGGCTGCTGGCGTCGGTGCTCGCAGGCCCGAGCAGGAACCCGATGCCCGCGCCGGCGATGACGATGGCCCACCACTGGGAGCCGAGCTGGAGGTCGGTGATGCGCAGGGCCCAGAGGGCGAATCCGACGGTGCCGAGGGCGCAGCCGAGCACGAGTGGGAGCTTGGCTCCGCGAGCGTCGAACAGCCGGCCGCTGACCTGCGCCGACGGAGCGAAGCCCGCGAAGAAGAACATGAGGTAGAAGGCCGCGTTGCCCGCGTTGTAGCCCAGCGACACCTGCGAGTAGACGCTGGCGAAGAAGAAGACCGGGACGAAGGCGATCATCGAGAAGAACAGCACCCCGTTGTCGACGAGGAACGCCCGCCCCCGGAAGATCTCGAGGCGCAGCAGCGGGTGGTGGGTGCGCAGCTCGATGCGCACGAACACCACCATGGTCAGCAGGCCGACGACGATGCAGGCCCAGGTCCAGGGGCTCGACCAACCCCAAATCTGCGTCTGCTGCAGACCGAGGACCGACAGCCCCATCCCGCCGGCCACGAGCGCGGCGCCGCGCCAGTCGATGCGCTCACCGGTGGCCCTGTTCTCGACCTGGGCCCTGGACAGCAGCACGAGGGCGACCGCCGCGATGGGGAGGTTGACCCAGAAGATGGCGCGCCACGTCCACTGCGTGAGGTAGCCCCCGGCGATGGGGCCGACAGCCGTGAACAGGCCGCTGACGCCGAAGAAGATGGCGAGTGCCCGGCCGCGCTCGCGGCGGTGGAACGCCGAGATGACCACGGCGATAGCGGCGGGCACCATGAACGCCGCCGAGACACCCTGGGCGATGCGGAAGACGATGATCCAGGTCTCGGCCACGGAGGTCGTCGGAGTCGCGCCGCAGAGGGCTGACGACACCGCGAAGCCGATGACACCGATCGCGACCATCCGGCGGTGTCCGACGACGTCGGCCACCCGTCCCCCGAACGCGAACACCGCGGCCAGCGCGACAAGGTACGCGTTGACCATCCACTGTGCCCCGGCCCGGCTCAGCGACAGCTCCTGGGTGAGCTCGGGAGTGGCGATGGCCACGATGGTCTGGTCGATGAAGGTCATCGAGACGGCGAACAACATCGCTGCCAGCGCGACGTTCTTCGGGTCGACGTCCGCGTCTGGCGCGTCCCCCGGTCGACGTCGGCCATGAGGGCCCCTCTTGTGTGCTCCGCCCGAGTCCTGCCGGTCAGCATCATTGCGCTCCGGCGGCAGCACGGGACGGAGTTGCGGGGGTTCTCGTCGCTTCCCCCTGTCGGCACCGGTGGGCGCCGTCAACCCAAGAGGTCCTCGGGGCCCGATCCAGGCCACAGCCGGCGCAGCTCACTGCGGCTCGCGAAGCCGAGCTTGGCGTAGATGTTGCGCAGGTGGTACTCCACGGTCTTCACCGTGAGGAAGAGGGCGGCCGCCACCTCCTTGTTGGTGTGGCCTTGCTGCACGAGGGCCACGACGTCCTCCTCCCGTGCGGTCAGGGCGAGCGGGTCGTCGAGCCGCGACGGGAGGCCGCACGCGGCGAGCTCCCGGGTGCAACGTTCGAGAAGGGGGCGAGCCCGGAGGCGGGTGAGGATGTCGCGCGCATCGGTCAGCTGGCGGACCGCCTGCCGGCGGTGGCCCAGGGTGCGTTCCAGCCGACCGGAGTCCAGGAGGAGCCGCGCCCGCTCGAGGGGGAAGTGGTCGAGCTCGGGGACGGTGAGGTCGCGGGCGTAGTGGGCCTGGGCGGCCTTCGGGTCCCCCCTCGCCTCGGCGAGCAGCCCTCGCAGCCGGCCCAGCTGGGCGGGCACCTCACCACCGGGCCGCCGTGCGTTCGTCCGCTCGTACGCCTCCATAGCGCGTTCGGCATCGCGTAGCCGGTCCGCGGCGACGAGGGCCGCGATCCGGGCCACCATCATCGGACGCACCTGACGGGTCCGCGACATGGCCTCGACGAAGGAGTCCGACCACAGCGGGTCGAGCAGCGCGAGCACCCCGTCGTGGTCGCCTCGGGCCTGGGCGAGCTCGACGGCGTGCCGGGCCACCACGTCGGTGATCTGGGCCACGGCGGGAGCACCCTCGGTAGCGCGGGCGAGGTAGTCCTCGGCGACCTCCCACTGCCCGCGGTGGGCCGCCACGTCGACGGAGATCGCCAACGCCAGCGCCTCGCTCCAGGGCTGGGTCGGGCCCGCGGCGAGGGCCCGGGCCGCGGCGGCATCCACTGCGGCACCGTCCCAGTCGCCGAGGGCGAAGCGGGTCATCGAGCGCAGCAGGTAGATGCGGGTCTGGTTGGTCGACGGCCGCCACAGGTGCGTCATCCGCACCGACGCGTCCAGGTCGGCCAGCGCCTGCCGGGGCCGACCCTCGTAGAACCTGACCATGCCGCTCACGGCGAGCAGCTCGGCCTCCGAGGAGGTCCCGCCGGGGATCCGCTCCACGCCGTCGAGCACCGCCAGCGCCTGGTCGAGGTCGCCCTGGAGCCACAGCGCGATACCCGTGGTGGCTGCGACGTCAGTGGCGACCTCGTAGCCGTCGGGCGGCTCGGTGTGGCCGAGCAGCTCCATAGCGGCGGCACCGTCGCCGATCAACACCTCGAGCACCGCTCCGGCGAGGGCCGCCCGCGTGGCGGCGCCGCGGTCGCCGACCGACTCGGCCTCCAGGAGGGACGCGCGCAGCAGTGTCCGAGCCGCGCCGACCTGGCCGCGTTCGCGGGCCAGCAGCCCGAGCGCCAGGCTCCGGCGCGCACCGGGGGGCGCCTGCTCGACATGGGCGGCGAGCTCGCCGGCGCCGTCCAGGTCCTCCGCCTCGACGCGGTCGACGAGCGCGTCGACGAGCAGGCGCTCGCGCTCGACGGGGTCTGCGGAGACCGCCCGCGCGCGGAGCCGGTGCGTGGCCGCGACGCCGTACCTGAGGGCGGCTCGGGCGGTGTCGGCGGCGGCGACGAGATCGGTGGCCAGGACCGGGTCGGGGCGGTCGCTGGCCGCCGCGCGATGCGCGAGGCGTCGGTCACCGGTGGTCCACCGCGCGGCGTGCAGATGGAGGTCGCGGCGGCGCACCGGGGTGAGCCCCTGGCGCACGGCCTCGGCCATCAGGTCGTGGGCACTGTCGATGTCGCCCTGCTCGTCCTCCGTCAGTAGGCCGGCCACCGCAGCCGCCGTAAGGGCCGCCGACGGGTCCGGGACGTCGGCGACCTGGCCGAGCACGCTCAACGCCGTGGGCTCGGCGAGAACCGCGGCGGCCTCGGCCAGGCGGCGGGCCGCCGGGTCGAGCGAGGCCAGCAGCTGGCGTACCGTGCCGGCGACCGAGGCGGTGACGGTCGCCGCGGCCAGCTGGTCCTGGTCCGCCGCACCACGGACCACTGCGGCGACCAGCAGGGGCAGCCCACCCGTCCGCGCGACGAGACGCTCCGCCAGGCCGGGGGAGAGTTCCCATCCCCGCTGTCCGTCGGCGAGCTCGGCGAGGGGCACGGGTCGAACCGCCGCGGGCGCACGATGGTCGTGGCCCCGGGGTCGTCCGTGCGCAGACCCAGACTGGCCTCGAGCGCGGCGTCGGGGCTGGGGCGTCGGGCGAGGAGGAAGAGGACGCGGTCGGCCCGGAAGCGACGCAACGCGAACTGCAGAGCGGACGCCGACGCCCGGTCCATCCACTGGGCGTCGTCGACCACGACGACGGCGACGTGGCGTTCGGCGCCTCCCGGACCGCCGTCCTGCTGCTCACCGAGCATTGCCAGCAGGCGGCGTCCGGCCTCGACCTCGGAGCAGCCCGTCAAGGGCTGGCCGAGCAGGCGCTCGGCGACGCCGAGCCGGTAACCCTGCTCGAACTCGTCGCATCGCACCCAGCGCTGGGAGGTGTCGGCGACCTGGCCGAGCACGCTCAACGCCGTGGGCTCGGCGAGAACCGCGGCGGCCTCGGCCAGGCGGCGGGCCGCCGGGTCGAG
>JBDSYO010000390.1:0-4108 GCA_039925625.1 Lapillicoccus sp.
GCAGTTCGTCACCGGCCTCGTCACCGGAGGCTTCCCGCACCACACCGTCCTCGCGTGGACCGACGTGCGCCCGCAGCTGCGGGCCGCCGCCGACCACCTGGGGATCGCCGTCATCGACTGGTAGAAGCGACCGCCCACCGCAGAGCAGGACCAAGGAGACAACGATGTCTGACCCCTTAACCCCCACCCGTCGTCGCTTTCTGGTCGGTGCCGGCGCGCTCGGCCTCGGCGGCGCCCTGTCCGCCTGCGTCGGCCCGCGCATCAGCCGGGACGGCGTCGACGCCACGGCTGGCTCCGGAGCCGCGGCCAGCCTCCTGCCGGCCGTCGGAGCCGGCCCGGCCACCGGCGCGGTCTCGTTCGCCCATTGGCGGGCTGAGGACAAAGCCGTCTTCGACAAGCTCATCGCCACGTTCGTCAAGGCCAACCCCCAGGCCTCGGTAACGCAGGACATCGCGCCCTCCAACGACTACCAGAGCACCGGCCTGCAGAAGATCAAGGGCGGCACGATCGGCAACGCCTTCGTGGCCTTCCGCGGCGCCCAGTTCGTCAACATGGTCAAGGCGGGACTGTATGCCGGGCTGGGGCAGCAGCCCTTCGTCGACGGCTACTTCGCGGAGCTCGTCAAGGCGGGACAGGCCGACTCTCGGGCGCAGATGGGTCTGCCCTACCAGCTGGTCTTCAACATGCCCATCTACAACGAGGACGCCTTCGCCAAGGCCGGCGTGAGCGAGGCACCCAAGGACTGGGACGGCTTCCTCGCCCTGTGCGACAAGCTCAAGTCGGCCGGCTTCGTGCCCATCGCGTGGCCCGGCGGCGAGCCGGCCAACTCCGGTCAGCTCATCAACAGCATGGTCATGAACAACATGCCGAACGACAACGCCTTCGCCCAGGTCGAGTCCGGCCAGCTCAAGGTCACCGACGACTGGTTCGTCACGACCCTCAAGCAGTACGCCCAGCTGGCGCCCTTCTTCGAGCCCAACTCCACCGGCACCAGCTCCGAGCCGTTGCAGCAGCTGTTCGCCAGCGAGAAGGCGGCGATGCTGGCCACCGGGTCCTTCCACATCGGCGCGGTGCGCAAGCTCGGGGCGAAGTTCCCCATCGGGCTCATCGCGCCCATCACGGTGGCGGCCGACAAGGCGAAGTACGAGGGCATCTACAACGCGACCTTCATCCTCGGCGTCAACACCGGCGGCCAGCAGCAGAGCGCCGCCCTTAAGTGGGTGCAGTTCCTCTCCGACCCGGTCAACGCCGCGGTCTACGCCAACGGCACGGCCCAGCACGTCACGGTGAAGAACGTCGACTACACCGACCCCGACCTCAAGCACCTGACGCCCTGGCTGACGAAGAAGACCCTTCTGGCCCCACGGTTCCAGTTCAACAACCTCGACATCCGCGGTGCGGTCGAGGCCGCCTGCGTCAACGTCGTCGGCGGGATGCCGCCTGAGCAGGCGGCCCAGCAGGCGCAGACCATCGTCGACCAGAAGCGGAAGTAAGCCATGTCCACCACGGTCAAAGCCCCCAGCCACGCCCGTGAGCCCGGCTCCGGCACGTCGGGGACCACGGGCGGGACGCGCCGGAGGAGGCGCAGCCCCATGGCGCCGCCCCCGGCCCTGTGGCTCTTCCCCGTCCCGGCGCTCCTGCTCTACCTCGCGTTCTTCGTCGGGCCGACGATCCAGGGCTTCGTCTACTCGATCACCGACTGGGACGGGTTCAGCCCGGTCGCCAAGCTGGTGGGCATCGACAACTTCACGACGGTCCTCACGGCCGACAACCTGTTCCGCTCCGCGCTGTTCAACAACCTCAAGTTCATGCTCGTCGTGGTGGTCGTGCAGACCGTCTTCTCGCTGGTCCTCGCCGTGCTGCTCACCAAGAACAGCAAGAGCTCGGTGGCCATCCGTTCGCTGTACTTCTTCCCGACTATCCTCTCCAGCGTCTCCGTGGCGTTCATCTGGAAGTTCGTCTACGACCCCAACTTCGGACTGATCAACTCGGTCCTGCGAGCCGTCGGCCTGGGTGGGGTGCAGGGCGCCTTCCTCGGTGACGACAGCCAGGCCATCTACTGGGTCGCGATGACGCAGGTCTGGGCCCACGTCGGCCAGATGATGATCATCTTCGTCGCCGGGCTCCAGGGGATCCCGCAGGAGCTCTACGAGTCGGCCGAGCTCGACGGCGCCGGTCGGTGGCAGCAGTTCCGGTACGTCACCCTCCCCATGGTGGCGCCCGCCACGGCGATCGTCATGGCGTACACGACCGTGCAGTCGTTCAAGGCCTTCGACCTGATCCTGGGTCTCGGCGGCAACCCGCCGAAGGGCTCCCTCGACATCCTGTCCACCCGCATCTACGCCGGGTTCGCCAACTCCCAGTACGGGTTCGCTGCCGCCGAGTCGATCGTCTTCATGGTCCTCATCGCCGTCATCACCTGGCTGCAGCGGCGGGCCGTCAAGGCCAGCAACCCCGAGGCATGAGGAGACCGACATGACCTACCAGATCAGCCGCCGCATCGTCCTCGGCGTGTACGCCGTGCTCGTCATCGTCCCCCTCGTCGTCGTCGTCTTCGGCAGCCTCAAGACGAGCCAGGACCTCTTCGCCTCCCCCTTCGGCCTGCCCACGGACCCGCAGCCGGGCAACTACAGCAAGGTGTTCGGCGACTCCGGGCTCGGTCTCGCGTTCCGCAACAGCGTCATCGTCACCGGCTGTTCGGTGCCCTTGACCCTCTTCATCGCCAGCCTGGCCTCCTACGCCATCGCCCGGATCCCGGGATGGAGGAGCGGCCTGCTCTTCGCCTTCTTCGTCCTCGGCATGGCGGTCCCGGCGCAGGCCAACATGATCCCGCAGTACGTGCAGTTCGAGACGTTCGGGCTCACCGACTCCCTCGTCGGCCTCATCCTCATCAACATCGTCGTGACCATGCCCATTGCGGTGTTCATCATGACCGGGTTCCTCAAGACGCTGCCCAAGGAGCTGTTCGAGGCGGCCGCGGTGGACGGGTCAGGTCCTTGGCGGACCTACGCGTCGGTCGTCATGCCGGTCGCCCTGCCGTCGGTGGCGGCCACCGCGATCTTCCTCTTCGTCATCCACTGGAACGACCTGCTCTACCCGCTGCTGTTCATCCACGACCCGAGCAAGCGCACCATCCCGGTGGCCCTGCTCTCGTTCCAGGGCGAGTTCCTCACCAACTACCCGCTGCTGTTCACGGGTGTCGTCGTCGCGTCGGCGCCGATCGTCCTCGCGTACGTGTTCCTGCAGCGGTACTTCGTCGCCGGCATCACCGCCGGGGCCGTGAAGGGCTGACCGTGGCCGACCATGCCGTCCTGCCCCGCCGCGTCCGGGGGGTCCACGCCGAGGCGTCCGGGGTCACCCTCGACCTCGACGCCATCCCGGGAGTCCAGCTCGGCATGATGCCCGGCTGGCTCACCGGAGAGCCGCTGCGGGAGCAGGGCGTCGAGACGCAGATGCCGAACCTGCCCACCATCACGCTGCCGCCGACCGACGTGACCCCGTACGCCTTGCGGGTCACCGCCCCGGTGGCGACGGGGCTGCGCCTCGTCCTCGCACCGGCCGGGGACCCGGCGCTCTCCGACGACGGCACCGGGCGCGGCATCGTCGTGGACCCGGCTCCTGAGCCGACGGCCCTCGAGGTCGAGGAGCAGGAGGACGCCGTCGTCGTCCGGTCGGGGGCGCTGCGGCTGACCATCGGACGCTCGCCCTTCACGATGGTCCTCACGGACGTGGCGACCGGAGCGACCGTGCTGCGGACCGCGGACCGCCTCCGCCAGGTCGCCGGCCTGCTCACCGCCCCGTCGGCCGTCGTCGACGGGAGGGAGACGACGCTCAACCTCGAGCTCGGCCCGGACGAGGACATCCTCGGCTTCGGCGAGCAGTTCGGCCGGCTCATCAAGAACGGCCAGCTGCTGCGGCTGCGCAGTGAGGACGCCTGTGGCACAGGGACCGGGCTGGCCTACAAACCCGTTCCGGTCTGGCACTCGTCTCGCGGCTACACCGGGTTCATCAACACCGGTGCGGTCGTCACCGCCGACGTGGGCCACTCCCGACCCTCGGTGCTCTCGCTCGGGGTCGACGACGCCGCCATCGACCTCTACGTCGTGGC
>JBDSYO010000391.1:0-2812 GCA_039925625.1 Lapillicoccus sp.
ACTGGCCCGGCCGTCATACCGGGAGGAAGAGCGCTGATGAGCACTGTCGCCGCCATCCGCGCCGCCCTGGCCACCGACGTCGGCCGCGTCCGGGAGCACAACGAGGACGCCGGGCTCGTCACGGCCCGCCTCGTCGCGGTGGCCGACGGGATGGGCGGGCACGCCGCCGGTGAGGTCGCGAGCGAGCTGGCCGTCGCGGCGCTGACCCCGCTCGGTGACGAGGCGCTGCGCTCCCGCGACGTGCTGGCCGCGGTGGCCGACGCGAACCGGGCCATCCTGGAGTCGGTGGCCCGCCACCCCGAGCAGCGGGGCATGGCGACCACGCTGGCCGGGCTGGCCCAGGTCAGGGTGGGCGGCGCCGCGCACTGGGCGGCGTTCAACATCGGGGACTCGCGGGTCTACCGGGTGCTCGACGGGCAGCTGGCGCAGGTGAGCCAGGACCACTCCGAGGTGGGCGAGCTCGTCGCGCTGGGACTGCTGACCCCCGAGGAGGCGCTGCGGCACCCCGCGCGCAACATCGTCACCCGATGCCTCGGCCGCGACCCGCTCGACCCGGTGGACTCGTGGGTCTTCCCCCCGCACCCCGGCGAGCGGTTCCTCCTGTGCACCGACGGCCTCACCAACGAGCTGCGCGATCCCGCCATCGCCCGCCTGCTCCTGGACGGCGACGACCCGCAGGAGATCGCCGACCGGCTGGTCGCCGCCGCGGTGGAGGCGGGCGGCCGCGACAACGTCACCGTCGTCGTCGTCTTCGGCCCTCCGGGCGAGGCCGCGGCGGGCGACGAGGCCGACGAGGAGACCGCGCCGCGCACCGTCCGGCGGGGCGCGGAGGCCCTGCGGTGACCGGCGCCAGCATCGACGTGCAACGCCCGCCGCACGGCTGGTCGCACCTCAGCGGACCGCTGCTCCACGTGCTCGTGGCGCTGGGTGAGGACGACAGCCGGTATGCGCCGGCGCTCGCAGCCGCAGCGACCGGAGACCTCGACGACGTCCTCGACGTGCTCGCCGCGCAGGGGCTGCGCCGCACCCCGGCGTTCGTCGCCGTGGCGGGTGCGGGTCGGCCCCGCGTCGTCACCCACGCCGACGGGTATGCCGTGCTGACCTCCTCCCGCGGAACCCTCGAGGTGCGCGCGCCGCACGGCCGGGTCTGGTCCGACCTCCTCGCCGACGCCGACGTGCAGACGGTGGCGCTGCGCGTGGATCCCGTGGCTCCGGGGGAGGACGCGAAGGAGGGTCGTGGCCCCCAGGAGGGCCATAACCCTCCCTCGTCCGAGGCATCGCCGGTCAAGCCCGTGGAGGCGGAGCCCGTCGAGCCCGTAGAGGTGCTGCCGCCGCGGGGTCCGAGCCGGATACGACCGGTCGAGCCACCGCCGCCCGCGACCGGCGACCTCATCGCCGACGTCCCGTGGCGGCGAACGGCGGCGATGCCCGAGCCGATGCCCGAGCCGATTCCCGAGCCGGAGCCGGAGCCGGGACCAGCACCGGAGCCCGAGCCGACCCCCGAACTCGCCCCCACGCCTACCGGACCGAACCCCCTGCGCGCACCCGACGACGCCGACGCCACGGTCGACCGCGCCGCCCTGCTCGCCGCCCAGCCGGCAGGGGGCACCGGACCGCTGCCCTCCGGCCCGTCGGTGCTCGCCGTCCTCTGCCCCGGGGGTCACCTGAACCCGCCCACCGCCGGCCGCTGCCGCGCCTGCGGCCGGGAGGTCCCCGACCAGGAGCCGTTCCGCACCCCGCGACCGCCGCTCGGCGTGCTGCGGCTCTCGACCGGCGACATCGTCACCCTCGACCGCGGCGTCGTCATGGGCCGCGCGCCCCAGGCGCCCCCGGGCCTGCCGCCCGAGGTGCAGCCGCACGTCGTGCGCATCGCCAGCCCGGAGCGCGACATCTCCCGCAACCACGTGCAGGTCGTCGTCGAGGGCTGGCAGGTGCTCGTCCGCGACCTCGACACGACCAACGGCACGTCGGTCACGCTGCCGGGTGGCGCACCGCAGCGGCTGCGGACCGGCGAGGCTCAGGTGCTCGAGCCCGGCGCGGTCGTGAGCCTGGCCGACGAGGTGACGTTCGCCTACGAGGTCGCACCCGACCCCACCGAGCGCACCGACCGCGCCCACCCCGGCCGATGAGCCGCCCCGCCCCGACCACCGGCGCTCCCCAGCTGCCCGGCCTGGTCTACGTGCAGCCACTCGGCTCCGGCGGGTACGCCGAGGTCTACCTCTACGAGCAGCAGAGCCCCCGGATGCCGGTGGCCGTCAAGGTGCTGCGGGCCGACGGCCTCACCGACGCGATGCGCCGCCGGTTCGCCGAGGAGGCCGACACCATGGCGCAGCTCGGCGACCACCCGTACATCGTGCAGATCTTCCGGGCCGGCACCAGCCTCGACGGCCGCCCCTACCTCGTCATGAAGTACTACCCGCCGCCCAACCTGGCCCGCCGCGCCCGGCTGCAGCCGCTCACCGTCGACGAGGTCCTGCGCACGGGCATCCAGCTGGCCAGCGCCATCGAGACCGCCCACCAGGCGGGCGTGGTCCACCGCGACGTCAAGCCGGCCAACGTCCTCGTCAGCAGCTACGGCGCCCCCGGCCTCACCGACTTCGGCATCGCCGGCCGCGGTGCCTCGCTGACCCGCGGCCCCGGCGGCGCCGAGCGGGAGGCCCGGGCCGAGCCCACCGACGTCGGCGTCTCCGTGCCGTGGGCCCCGCCCGAGGTCCTGTATGCCGCCGGCGAAGGCACCGAGCGGGGCGACGTCTACTCCCTGGCGGCCACCCTCTGGCAGCTGCTGGTCGGGCGCTCGCCGTTCGAGGTGCCC
>JBDSYO010000392.1:0-6211 GCA_039925625.1 Lapillicoccus sp.
CCGGTGGTGAGCTTCTTGGCCTGCGCCCCGAGCTCGTCCCACGTCGTGGCCGGCTTGTCGATGCCGGCGGCCTTGAGGAGGTCCTTGTTGTAGGCCATGACGAACGGGCGGCTGGCGAACGGGATGCCGACCTGGTTGGTGGCGTCCGGGCCCGAGATACCGAGCGTGGCGGGGATGAACTTGTCCTTGCCGCCGACGGCCGACCACTCCTTGTCGGAGAGCTTGACGAAGGCGCCGGTGCCGTAGGCGGTGGGCGTGAACGTCGTGCCGAGGCTGTAGACGTCGGGCCCCTGCCCGGAGACGACCGAGGTCTGGATCTTCGTCAGCTCGTCGTTGGCCGAGGCGAACGTCTCCCACTGGATGGTGGCGCCGGTCGCGGCCTTGAACTTCGCGTTCGTGGACTCGAACCAGGCCTTCTGCTCGTTCGGGTACTGCGCGTTGGTGTTGATGAACACGTTGAGGGTCTTGCCGGCATTGGCGTTGGTGTCGGAACCGGTGCTGGTCCCCCCTCCGCTGCTACAGGCGGCGAGCGCGACCACCAGGACGCTGGCCCCCACACCGACGAACGCGGTCCGCTTCATTCTCTGACGCATGGTCTTTGTCTCTCCTTCGAGGCAGGCCCACGTCGCGAGTGACACGGGAATGATCCCCAGGGCGTAGGACGATCGTGGTCCTGTGACCGGGCGCGCGACAACGAGTTGCCGTTTGTTGCCGCCGGCCCTAGCACATGCCCAGGTGTGCCGCAGCCCGGGGCTAGACGGGCACGACCAGCGGGCCCCGACGCCCGAGGACCCAGATGACCAGACCCACCACCGCGACCGCCATGCCGGCCGTCGTCACGGCCGTCCAGCCCCCGGCCGACCAGAGGGCCCCGGCGGCCGCCGAGCCCACGGCGCCGGTGACGAAGTTCGTCGTGACCATCGCGGTATTGAGGCGGCTCCGCGCGTCGCCCGTCACCGCGAACAGCCGGGTGGCGTTGAGGATGTTGAGGCCCTGGATCGCCACGTCGACCAGCACGACCGCCACCACGAGGAGCACCACCGACGAGCGCGCCACTCCGGCGAGGGCGAACGCGACGAGGACGAGGGCCCAGCCCGCACCCGTGGCCGCGACGGACCACCCGCGGTCGTGCAGCGCCCCGGCCCGCTGGGCCGCGAGGGCGCCGGCCAGCCCGACGAGGCCGAACAGGCCGATGGTGATGACGGAGTACGAGTAGGGCGGCGCGCTGAGGAAGAAGGTCAAGGCGGTCCAGAACATCGTGAAGAGGCCGAACTGGAGGGCCCCGAGCACGAGGGACCACCGCACGGTGCGGTGGTGCGCGACGGCGCGGCCCACGGAGGCGAGCAGGGTGGCATACCGGATGCGCGGCCGGGCCGGCAGCGTCGGTATGCGTCGGAGCAGCAGCGCCGCGAGTGCCAACGCCAGAACGGCGCGGCCGCATAGATGACCCGCCATCCGGCAGTGCCGGCGACCAGTCCACTCACCGTGCGCGAGACGAGGATGCCGGTGATGATCCCGGAGGTCACGACGCCGAGCTTCCGGCCGCGCTCGTGCTCGGCGGCGAGGTCACCCGCCATGGGGACGATCACCTGGCCGGAGACCGTGGTCAGGCCCAGGAGGGCGAGGGCCCCCAGGAGGGCGCCGAACGAGGGGGCCAGCGCGCAGGCGGTCAGGGCCACTGCGGACAGCCCGAGCATCACCGGGATGAGGCGGCGGCGGTCGAGCATGTCCCCGAGGGGGACGACGAGCAGCACCCCGAGCGCGTAGCCGAGCTGCGTCACGGTGATGAGCCACCCGGCCGCGCCGCTCGACACGTGCAGGTCGGCGCCGATGACCTCCAGCAGCGGCTGCGCCCAGTAGAGGTTGCCGACCGCGGCCCCGGACGACACCGCCAGCAGCAGGAGCAGGCCACGGGTGAGATGCCGCTCGTCGCCGCCTGGGGCGGGCGAGGTGCTGTCGCTCACCGGCGGCACCGCCCTCCCTGTGACGACCGAAGAGCCGGACCCTGGTCATGGGTCCGGCTCTTCGGTGGCTGTCCTGCGACATCCGGTTGGTAGCGGGGGCAGGATTTGAACCTGCGACCTCCGGGTTATGAGCCCGGCGAGCTACCGAGCTGCTCCACCCCGCGTCGGTACCTCAACTCTACCGGGGGTGCCGCGGGAGAACCAAATCCAGCCGGCAGGTCCGTGCTAGCCCGTCGGCGTGCCGCTCGAGGTCGCCGAGGGAGTGGCCGTGGGCGTCGCCGTGGACGTGGCCGTCGGCGTCCCTCCGGGAGCCAGCGTGACACTGCCCGACGGCGCCGCGGCGGTCGCGGCGGTGATGGCCGCCTTGAGGCGGGCCTGGGCGTCGCCGTACTTGGCGAAGTCGCCGGCCTTGAGGGCCGCGTCGGCGTCGTTGACCGCCTGCTGGGCGTCGGCCAGCGCCTTGGTCAGGGGCGCGTTGTCCGGCCCGGTGCCCGTGCCCGTCGTCGGAGGCGGGGTCGTCGTGCCGGCGCCGGGACTCGGCCCGGTCGTGTCACCGGACTGCGCCCCGGAGCTGCCCCCGAACAGCTGGTCGAGGGCACCGTTGAGGGTCGATGACCACGCCAGCTTGTCGCCGAACGCGACGATGACGGCGCGGTTCAGGGGGTAGGCCGAGTCGGTCTTGGCCTGCACGTAGATCGGCTCGACGTAGAGCAGGCCGCCGCCGACAGGCAGGGTGAGCAGGTTGCCGAGGACGACGGTCGAGCCCTGCTGTCGCTGGATGTTGAGGAACTGCGACAGCCCGAAGCCGCCCTCCGCCGAGATCACGCTGGAGCTCGAGATGTCGTTCTGCACCTGGCCCGGACCCCGGACGTTGCTGTCCTTCGGCAGCTCCAGCAGCCGCAGCTGGCCGTAGTCGGGCCGTTTCTGGCCCGCCGTGGTGCCCGCGTTGGAGTCGACGGCGAGGAAGCCCGAGAGGACCTCGCGGGTGCCGAAGGGCATGAACGTCGTCGTCAGTGAGAACTGTGGGTCGTTCTGTCCAGGCATGGCGATCGAGAGGTAGTAGGGCGGCTGGTCGACGTTGCGCTGGTCCTTGGTGGGGTCCGTGGGAACCTTCCAGAGGTCGTTGCTGCCGTAGAACGTGCCCGGGTCGGTGACGTGGTAGCGGGCGAGGATCTCGCGTTGCACCTTGAACAGGTCCTCGGGGTAGCGCAGGTGCGCCATGAGCGAGGCGCTGACGTCGGACAGGGGCTGGAGGGTGCCGGGGAACGCCCCGGAGTAGGCCTTGAGCAGCGGGTCGGACTCGTCCCACGTGTACAGGTGCACGCTGCCGTCGAACGCGTCGACGGTGGCCTTGACCGAGTTGCGCATGTAGTTGACCTGGCCGGCGTTGATCGACTGCACCGAGGTGCGGGTGGCCGTGACCGAGTCCGACGTCGCGGCCTCGATCGAGGTCAGGTGGGAGTTGGGGTAGTCGGCCGTGGTCGTGTAGCCGTCGATGATCCACAGCACCCGGCCGTCGACGACCGCCGGGTAGGCGTTGCCGTCGAGCGTCAGCCAGGGCGCGACCCGGGAGACCCGGTCGCGGGGCGTGCGGTGGTCGAGCAGCCGGGAGTCGGAGTTGACCGCGTCGGAGAGCAGGAAGTTGGCCTCGCGGTACTTGATGGCGTAGGCCAGCTTCCGCGCGAGCGAGCCGATCTCGACCCCCCCGTTACCCGCATACGTCGTGTTGGCCTGTCCGGCCGCCGACCCGTCGGGGAAGTCGAACTCGCGCGGGGACGCCCCGGCCGACGCGCCGACGATGGAGTACGCCGGGGACTGCTCGCCGAAGTAGATGCGCGGCTCGAAGTCGCCGAGCGTGCCGGTCGAGGGGATGTTCTGCTCGAAGAAGACGGGCTTGCCGTCGGCGTCCTTGCGGTTGCCGTAGGCCGCGACGATGCCGTACCCGTGGGTGTACACGGTGTGGTCGTTGAGCCAGTTGCGCTGCCCGTCGGGGACGCCGTCGAGGTCGAGCTCGCGGACGGCGATGACCGTGTCGCTCAGCTGGCCGTTGACGACGTAGCGGTCGACGTCGAGGGTGTCGGGGAACTGGTAGTAGCTCTTGCCGGCCTGCAGCTGCTTGTAGGTGGCCGAGACGACGTTGGGGTCGAGGATGCGGATGCCGGGGACGGTGGCGGTGTCGTTGCGCAGCTGACCCTGCGTCGCGGTGGTGGCGGCGTTGTAGGCGGTCGTCTGGATGTTCGAGAGGCCGAACGCGTCGCGCGTGGCGTTGATGTTGTTCTGGATGTAGGGCGCCTCGAGGGACTTCTCGCTCGGCTTGACCTTCAGCGACTGGATCAGGGCGGGGAAGATGCCGCCGACGACGACCGAGACGACCAGGAGCGAGACGACGCTGATGATCGGGATCCGCCACGACTTCGTCCACAGGACCGAGAGGAAGGCCAGGGCGCACAGGAACGAGGCCACCGCGAGGATGGTCTTGGTGGGCAGGACGACGGTGGCATCGGTGTACTGGATGCCGGTGATGAGGTCGGTCTTGGTGGTCAGCGAGTAGCGGTCGAGCAGGTAGCTGGCCCCTCGGACGACGACGATCGCGGCCAGCAGCACGGAGAGATGCAGGCGGGCCGCGGAGGTCGTGCGGCGGCTGCGGGCCTGGAACTGCAGGCCGCCGAAGATGTAGTGCGTGAACGCGGCGATGATGACGCCGATGATGAGCACCATGCTGAGGAAGCCGACGACGACGTTGAGCCACGGCAGGGTGAAGACGAAGAACCCGACGTCCATGCCGAACTGCGGGTCGGTCTTGCCGAACGGGACGGCGTTGCGCCAGAGCAGGTAGGTCTTCCACTGCCCGGCGGCGCCGAGGCCGGAGAGCAGCCCGATGACGACGGGGATGCCGATCATGGCCAGTCGGCGCAGCGGCTCGACGGCGGCCCGGTAGCGCTCCAGCGCGTCCTGGTTGGTCGTGGTGGGCGCGTAGATCGGACGGGTCCGGTAGGCGATCACGAGGCTGGAGCCGACGATGCCCGCCGTGAGCAGGCCCGCGACGACGCCGAGCAGCACCTTGGCCCCGAGCTGGGTGAGGAAGACCGACCGGAAGCCGACGGAGTCGAACCAGAGCACCTCGGTCCAGAACTGCGCGACGAGCGAGACGGCGACGCCGACGACGACGAGCACCAGCAGCGTCGTGATGAGCGGGCTGCGCCGGCGCTCCCGCGTCACGGTGCGCTCGCCCCCGCCGCCGGGGCCCCCAGCGCCCTGCTCGGCGCCCTCCCCGAACCAGTCCCGTTCACTCACCTGTTGAGCCCGATCTGTCGACGTGCCTTCGGCGCTGTGCGCGGCGAGCCGCGTGCCACCCGGACCTGCGTGCACGGGTGCAGCCAATATACGTACCGGCCAACGACCGACCCCCGTGCCGGGTGCCCCTCACAGCGCCCCGTGACCCCATCGAGACCCCGCGCACAGGTCGGAGGGGGTGAGGCGGCACGCGGCGCGGGTCTGGGCGCATACCGGGTTGCGGGCAGAATGACCGCCGTGACCTCACCCGTGACCCCACCCGGGCGCCCCGTCGTCGACCCGCTGTCGCTCGCGGCGCTCGAGACCGAGCGGCACGTCGCCGCCGCCGGCTGGGACCATGCGCCCCGACTGTTCGCCCTGGTGCGCACGTCGGCGCTGCTCGAGCGCGAGCCGCACCTGGGCGCGGGGCTGAGCGCCGCCGACCGGGCTCCGGGCGCGCTCACCGCGGTGGAGCAGGAAGGGCTGCACCGCTCGTCGAGCCTGGAGTCGGTCCTCGGCCGGGTGGCCTGGCCGCCGGAGGTCGACGGATGCGCGTTCGCCGTCGAGCGGGTCGTCGTGCCGCCGGAGGCGGAGCGCGACCTGCCCGACGACCCCGACGCCGCGGTCGAGGCGCTCTCGCGGCACCCCGACCGACGGGACGTACGCCTGCTGGCGGCGGTGCTGCGTGACGGTAGCGCGGTCTGCCTGCTGCGGCAGCGGGCCCACGACTCCGACGACGCGGTGGCGACCGGTCCCGACCTCGCGCCGGGCCTCGTGGCCGCGCTGCGAGCGACCTTCGAGGACTGAGCGCTCCGGCGGCCGACGGTGGCGCCGACGTCTGCGCAACCGAGGATCCACCGGCTTCCGCAGAACTTCTCAGCACGTGCGGAGAAGTATTCGGGCAGGTCGGACACCTCGGGCCGACATCTCTGCACGTGCTGAGAAGTTGGCGCTCGCCCGGCGTGGTTCCAGTC
>JBDSYO010000393.1:0-4069 GCA_039925625.1 Lapillicoccus sp.
TCGCGGCGCGCTCTCGCCGGTCTACAACGAGGCCTGGCTGGCCGTGGTGCTCCTGCGCGACACCTACGGCGCCACCGCGCTGAACGCGTTCTACCGGGCGATCGCCACCAGTCGGCCGGGCGACGCGTCGGCGACGGCGAGCACCGACGAGCGCACGCGGACGGCCTTCGGCGACGTGCTCGGCGTCACCCAGGACGCGTTCGTCGCCGACTGGCGTGCCTACCTCGTCCGGCTCGTCGGCTGACCCGAGCGAAACGTCGCCGCCGGTCCGCTCAGGAGCGGCTGGGCGCCCCCGCGTAGAGGGATTCGACGTCGTCGGCGAAGTCCTTCATGACGACGTTGCGCTTGAGCTTGAGCGAGGGGGTGAGGTAGCCGTTCTCCTCGGTGAAGTCGCTGCCGAGCACGGCGAACTTCCGGATCGACTCGGCCTTGCTCACCGCGGTGTTGGCATCGTCGACCGCCTTCTGCAGCTCGGCGTGCACGGTCTCGTTCGTACGGGCCTGCTCGACGGTCAGCGAACCGAGGCCGTTGTTCTTCGCCCAGGTGGGCAGCATCTCCTCGTCGAGGGTGATGAGCGCGGCGATGAAGGGCCGCTGGTCGCCGACGACGACGCACTGCGAGACGAGCGGGTGGGCGCGCAGGCGGTCCTCGAGCACGGCGGGGGCGACGTTCTTCCCGCCCGCCGTCACGAGGATCTCCTTCTTGCGACCGGTGATCCGCAGGTAGCCGTCGTGGTCGAGCTCCCCGATGTCGCCGGTGTGGAACCACCCGTCGCGGATCGCGTCAGCGGAGGCGTCGGCGTTGTTGTGGTAGCCGGAGAAGACGTTGACGCCCTGGATGAGGATCTCGCCGTCGTCGGCGATGCGGATGCCGACGCCCGGCAGCGGCGCCCCGACGGTGCCGATCTTGACCTTGTCGGGCACGTTGACCGTCGCCGGTGCGGTGGTCTCGGTGAGGCCGTAGCCCTCGAGGACGACGACGCCGATCCCGCGGTAGAAGTGGCCCAGCCGGGTGCCGAGCGGGGCGCCCCCCGACACGGCATACCGGATCCGCCCGCCCATCGCCGCCCGGAGCTTGCCGTAGACGAGACGGTCGAAGAGCGCGTGCCGGGCCTTGAGCATGACGCCGGCGCCACCGTGGTCCTGGGCCTCGCTCCACTCGATCGCCGTCGCCGCGGCGGTGGCGAAGATCTTGCCCTTGCCGTCGCCCGCCGCCCGCTGCTCCGAGCTGTTGTAGATCTTCTCGAAGACGCGGGGCACGGCAAGGATGAAGGTCGGCTGGAAGCTCGCGAAGTCCTCGAGCAGCGTCTTGATGTCGGCCGAGTGCCCCATCCGGGCGGCCGACTCGACGCAGAGCACCTGGATGAACCGGGCGAAGACGTGCGCCAGCGGCAGGAAGAGCAGGGTGGCCGCACCCTCGGCGCGCACGACGACGCTGAGCGACTCCGCAGCGTTCTCGGCCAGGTCCTTGAAGTTGCCGTGGGTCAGCTGGCAGCCCTTCGGGCGCCCGGTCGTCCCGGAGGTGTAGATGATCGTCGCGAGCGAGGAGCGGTCGGTGCTGGCCCGCCGCGCCTCCAGGGTCTCGTCGGTGACGTCGGCTCCCGCCCGGACCAGCTCGTCCAGGGCGCCCGCCTCGATCTGCCAGACGTCGCGCAGCCCGGGCACCCGGCCGCGCACCGAGCTCACGGCGCTCGCGTGGGCGGGCGCCTCCACGACGATGGCCACCGCGCCGGAGTCCTCGAGGATCCACGCGACCTGCTCGGCCGACGACGTTTCGTAGATGGGGACGGTCACGGCCCCGACGGTCCACAGCGCGTAGTCGACGAGCGTCCACTCGTAGCGCGTGCGCGACATCAGGCCCACCCGGTCGCCCACGTCGATGCCGGCGGCGACCAGGCCCTTGGCCAGCCGCGTGACGTCGTCGGCGAACTGCGCCGCGGTGACGTCGGACCAGCCGCTGCCGTCGCGCCGGGAGAAGACGACCCGGTCGGGCGTCCGCCGGGCGTTGTCGACGACGGTCCGGGCGAGGTTGCCCTCCGTCGTCGGGGGGACGAGTGGGGCGACGACCTTGTCCTGCACTCTGGCTCCTGCGTCGGTGGGTGAGCGTTGGGGGACGTCAGAAGTGCGCGGCGACGTCGGAACCCGACCCTACCCGGGGCGGCGTCGGCCCACGGTCGCCTTCGCAGGGCGGCGCGGCCCAGGTTGTACCCTTCCGCGCATGCCCGACCGCACCGAGAGCTCGATCGTCATCACCGCCGCACCCGGTGCGGTGCTCGACGTCATCGCCGACTTCCCGGCCTACCCGAAGTGGGCCACCGAGGTGAAGCGGGCCAACGTGCTCTCCGAGGAGGGTGACGGCTGGCCCGACCAGGTCGAGTTCGTCGTCGACGCGGGCGTCATCAAGGACACCTACACCCTCGACTACGAGTGGGACATCACCGACGCGGGCACCGGCGTCGTCTCGTGGAGCCTGGTCAAGGCGTCGGTCCTGAAGGCGATGAACGGCTCCTACACGCTGGCCGCGAACGGCGCCGGCACTGACGTCACCTACCGACTGGCCGTCGACCTCACGATCCCCATGCTCGGCATGCTCAAGCGCAAGGCCGAGAAGGTCATCGTCGACACGGCCCTGCGGGAGCTGAAGAAGCGCGTCGAGGGCTGAGCCCTGGCGGTCGACGGGCCCAGAGTCGTCCTCTTCACGGGCAAGGGCGGCGTCGGCAAGACGACGACGGCCGCCGCGTGCGCCGTCCGAGCGGCCCGCTCCGGTGTGCGGACGCTGGTCATGTCCACCGACGCCGCCCACTCGCTGGGTGACGCACTCGGGCACGACCTGCGCAGCGCGTCGACCGACCCGGGGTCACCGGTCGCAGTCGAGGCGGGTCTGCACGCGCTGCAGGTGAGCGCCACGCATACGCTCGACCGCTCCTGGCGGGTGGTGCAGGACTACCTGCTCCAGGTGCTCGCGACGCTCGGGATCGACCCTGTCGTCGCCGAGGAGCTGACGTCGCTGCCCGGCGCCGAGGAGGTCGCCGCGCTGCTCGAGCTGCGCCACCGGGTGGAGTCCGGCGACTGGGACCTCGTCGTCGTCGACTGCGCCCCGACCGCGGAGACGTTGCGGCTGCTCGCGCTACCGGAGGCCCTGGCGTGGCACCTCGAGCGGCTGCTGCCCGGGCAGCGGGGCCTGCTGCGTACCTTGCGGCCCGCGGCCGCGGCGGCCGCCGGGATGCCGCTGCCGTCCGCCGAGGTCGCCGGTGCGGTGGCCGGGTGGTACCGCCAGATGCGCGCGGTGCAGGCGCTGCTGATCGGGCCGACGGCGTCGGTGCGCCTCGTGCTCACCCCGGAGCGGGTGGTCATCGCCGAGGCGCGCCGTACGTGGACGTCCCTCAGCCTGTACGGGTTCGTCGTCGACGGCGTCGTCGTCAACCGGGTGATCCCGCCGGCGCGCGGCGGCCGCGGTGACGCCTGGCGCCGGGCGTGGACCGCAGCGCAGGACGCGGGGCTCGCCGAGGTTGCTGACTCCTTCGCCGGTATGCCTGCGGTGCAGGTGCCCTACCTGCCCGGTGAGCCCGTGGGGCCGGACGCCCTCGACGCGTTGGCCGACGCCGTCACGCGCTGGGGACCCGCCCCCGCCGACGCCGCCGACCCGTTCGCCGTGCTCACCCCGGTGTCCCAACAGGGCCTGCGCGTCCGCCGCCAGGGCGACGGCTACCGGCTCACCTTGCCGCTACCCCTCGTCGCGGCCGACGAGGTCGACCTCAAGCGCCGCGACGCCGAGCTGCTCGTGGCCGTCGGCGACCACCGCCGCGTCCTCAGCCTCCCGGCGGTGCTCCAGCGGTGCGGCGTGCGCCGGGCGCGGGTCGTGGATGGGACCCTCGTGGTGACCTTCGACCCCGACCCGTCGCTCTGGCCCGCGAGCCCCGAGCGCCGGCCGACGGCGGACCACCACGACGCCGGGCCGGCGGACGGGAGACGACGCGGTGCCTGACCCCACCGACCCGACAACGCCGCCCGGACCCGTGGGGTCGGTAGCGCAGGAGACGGCGCGGTTGCTGGAGGCGCTGCTGGGGCCG
>JBDSYO010000394.1:0-6220 GCA_039925625.1 Lapillicoccus sp.
CCGCCTTGAGCCGGTCGCTGGTGAAGTTCGAGGCGCCGACCTCGCGCACCTTGCCCGAGCGGACCAGGGAGTCGAACGCGACGACGTACTCCTCCGGCGCGACCTCGGGGTCGTCGCGGTGGGCGTAGTAGAGGTCGAGGTGGTCGGTCTGCAGCCGGCGCAGGGAGTCCTCGGCCGCGAGCACGATGTTGCGGGCGCTGAGGCCCGGGCGGTCGGACTTGCTGAACACCTTGGTGTGGATCTGCACGTCGTCGCGACGGCCGCGAGCGGCGAGCCACTCGCCGATGACGGTCTCCGACTCCCCTCCGGTATGCCCGGAGACCCACGCGGAGTAGACGTCGGCCGTGTCGACGGACCGGCCACCTCCCTCGACGAACGCGTCGAGGACGGCGTGACTCTGGTCGCGGTCGGCCGTCCAGCCGAACACGTTGCCGCCGAGGACGAGGGGGCCGAAGTCGAGGGAGGTCATGCCCATAACCCTCTCAGCCGGGCTCAGGGCGACGGCGTCGGGGTCACCACGGCTTGGCGACGGACGGGCCGCTCGGTGACCCGCGCTGCTGGTCGGTCTGCTGGCGCTGCTGCAGGTTGTCCTGGGTGCGGGAGTCGAGCTGCTGCTGCTTGTCCTCGTTCGGCTGGGTGGGTTGCTCCTGCTGCTGGTTCTGCTGGTTCTGCTGGTCCTGCTGCCGTTGCTGCTCCTGTTGCTGCTGCTCCTGGGACCGCTGCTGCGCATCACGCAGCTGCTGGCCCTCGTCGCCCTGGGCGTCACCCTGGAAGCAGCCCTGCGGCGCCTCGGCGACGACCTGGGTGAGCCGGTCGCGGAACGCCTGGGCCTCCGCCCCGTGCCCGGCTGAGGTCGCCGCGGTGGCGAGCTTCTCGAGGCTGAGGACGAGGTTGACCCGGATCTGACAGGACTCGAGCGAGTCCTTCGGGGCGAGGGTCAGCGCCTCCTCGAAGGCCGCGCGGGCTCCGGCGAAGTCGCCGGCCAGCACGCGGGCGTCACCGAGGGCGAACGGTGCCTTGTGCGGCTCGATGACGTTGCCGAAGGCGAGGTGGTCGGCCGCGTCCTGGGTGCCGGTGATGTTCCCCGCCGCGTAGCTGCGCACGGCATCCTCACCGAAGGCGACGGTCGCCAGGAGCTTGGCCGCCACGAGGAGCAGCAGCACCACCACCGGCAGGGACCAGAGGGCCAGCCGGCGTCGCAGCCGGAGCCGGTCAGCGCGCTGCTCGTCGGTCTCCGGCGCTGCTGGACGCAGCCAGCGCGGGCGCCGGGAGGCGGCGCCGACCGGGTCCTGCCCGGTGGCGGTGCCGGGAGGACGCGGCGGGCTCACGGTGCTCATGGAGCGCTCCTTCCGACCGAGCGGGACGAGCGGCCACCCGTCGAGCGGGTACCCGAGGCCGCGGCGGTGGCCGCGCCGAGCTCCCAGGCGGCCATGAGGCTGAGCAGCAGGAGAGCGACCCAGTAGAGCTCGGTGCGGCCGCTGGCCGAGCCCGTGCTGTCCGCCGCCCGCACCGCCGCCATCGACCTCAGCTGCACGGCGTCGATGATGGCCACGCCGTCGTCGGGGGCGGTGCGGTGCAGGTACGCCACCCCCAGCTGGTCGGCGATCGCCGCCAGCTGCTTCTCGTCGATGCGCGAGGTCGCCGGCTTCCCCGTGGACGGGTCGAGGATGTCGCCGGACTCGCGGTCCCCCGTGCTGAGCATCGGCCCACCGGCGGTCGTGCCGTAGCCGAGGACGGCCCCGCCGTTGAGCAGGTCGCCCCCGAGGGTGAACGGAGGTGGCGGGGTGGACGCCGTCTGCTCGCCGTCGCCCAGGTAGAACACGATCCGCGGTCGCTCGGGATGGCTCTCGCGGCCTCGCTCGAGCGCCTGGCGCACGGCGTCGCGAGCCACCGTGATGCTGCTCCCCCGTGAGAACGCCGACGTCTCGGCCCGCAGGGTGTCGGCGGCGGACGCGAGCGCGGACGCGTCACTGGTGAGCGGCAGCCGCGTGGTCGTGTCGGCGTCGAAGGTGAGGAGCGAGAACCGCGCGCCCGGCAGCTGATCGGCCACACCGCGCACGTCGGCGCGAACCCCGGTCAGCCGCGAGGTCTCACCGGCATAGTCGCGGGCCATGATCGAGGAGGTGGTGTCGACCACGAAGTAGACGTCCAGCGCGCTGGCGTCGACCCGGATGTCGGTGCCCGGCACCGCCGGCCTGAGCGCCGCGACGAGCACGAGCCCGACCATCGCGGTGCGCCGAGCCCGGGTCAGCCTCGTCTCGGCGCGCTCGCCGCTGCCGGCCGGCCACCAGACGAGCAGCGCACCGAGCGCCGCGAGCAGCACGAGCACGGCAATGGGGGCAACGGGCAGGAACGAGATGCCGGTGAGGCCGGTGAAGAAGGCCGTCATCGCCGCCACCGGGCCCGGCGCAGCGCCAAGAAGGCCAGCAGCCCGAGGCCGGCGAGCGCGATGGGCACGCCGGGGTTGTCGTGCACGACGGTGCGGGGGGACGCCGGTATGCGTGACGCCTCGCGGGACGAGACGGCCTCGAGCGTGCGGCGCACGGCCGAGACGTCGCTGAGCGAGAAGTAGAGCCCACCGGTGTTCTCGGTGACGGTGCGCATCTCGGCCGACGTGCTGGAGGAGATGTTGTCGGTGGGGTTGATGCCGTAGACCTGGATGCCGGCGCTCTTGGCGAGCCGGCCGCCCTCCGGGAGGGTGAACAGGGACTTGCCCGCCGCCTCGTTGTCGGAGGCGAGGATCACCGACCGGGCCCGCTGCAGCTCCGGGTGGTCGAAGCTGCGGACACAGGTGGCGAGGCCGTCGCCGATCAGCGAGCTACCGAACCCGTTGAGGGTGCCGGCGAAGAAGGGGTCCTTGGGGTCGAGCAGCCCCAGGGCGCGCTGCGCCCGCTTGAGCTGGTCGACGACGAAGTCATAGTCGTCGGTCAGGGGGAAGACCGGCACGGCCGAGCTGTTGAAGATCACCATCGAGATCCGCTCGCCCCGGAACCCGGCCACCAGCTGGGTGAAGGTGGAGACGACCTCGGCGTCGACGTCGATCATCGAGCCGGAGACGTCGAGGCAGAGGACGATGTCGCGGTTGTCGCGCTCGCTGACCAGGCTGACCGAGCGCATCGGCCGAGCGGAGCCGAGGGCCGCCGCCAGCGCCACCACGGCGGCGAGCACCGCCGCACCGAGCATCAGGAGCCGGTGCCGACGTACCGCCTGCCGGTACTCGGGGAGGGCCCGGAGCGCCTCGGTGTTGGCGACGGCGACGGGGGGCGCGGTGCGTCTGCGCCGCAGCAGCAGCCAGCCGACGACGGCCACGACGACCACCCCCGCGAGCACCGCCACCACGAGCCAGCCCAGCGCGAGCGGGCCGCCCAGGAGGCTCATGTCCACCGGGCCACGACCTCACGCGCATACGCCGCCGCAGCGGCCACCGACACGGCACGCTCGGGCCCGAACTCGACCGGGTAGAGCCCGCGCACGACGTCGGAGACGGGAGCCAGAGCCGGGTCGCCGGTGCGCGCGAGCTCGGCCAGCGTCATGGTCGGCGCCTGCACGCCCGACGCTTCCTGCACGAAGTCGCGCACGACGACGCTGAGCTCCTGGTGCGCGCGCCGCGGCGAGAGCTCACCGGCGTCGCCAAGCCGCACCACCTCGTCGATCCGCCGGATGTACCGGCCCTTGAGCTGGGCGAGCCGCCAGCCGGGCGGGAGCTCGGGCTCCGGCTCGACCCGGGCGGGGCGGGTCTGCGCCCATACGACGACGGCCCAGCCCAGCACGCCGAGGACGATGACGACGCCGATGGCGGTCCACAGCGGCGAGTAGGTCATCGGTGGGTAGAAGTCAGCGGCCACGGCGGCGCTGCCTCTCGAGCATCCGGAACATCACGGGCAGCACCTGGTCGGTGGCCCCCATCCGGGCGTGGACGATGCCCAGGCCCTCGAGGCTCGACTCCCGGCCCTGCCGCCGGGCCGTGACGTCACGTGTGTAAGCCGCGTGCAGCCGGGCGTCGAAGCGCACCTCGGGGGCGAGTACGAGGTCGTCACCGACGTCGACGGCCGCGTCTCCGACGCCGGCGGCCGTGGGGTCGGCGTCCTCCACGGTGACCCAGAGGATCTCGTGCTGGGCGTGGAGGCGCCGGATCAGCCCGACCTCATGCTCGTCGAGGTCGTGCTCGTCGGCGACGACGACCAACAGCCGCCGCTGCCGGTGGTGGGTGGCGACGAACTGGAGCTGGGCGGCGAGGCGGCTGCGGCCACCATCGAGCGTGGTCCGCTGCTGAACCACCCGCAGCAGGCGTTCGAGGTTGCCCTCCCGGCCGGCCGCGGCATACCCGCGGGTGCCGGCTTCGTCGCCCTCCACCAGCCCGACGAGGTCGCCGTGTCGCAGCGCGAGGTAGCCGAGCATGCCCACGAGGGTGATGGCGACCGCGGACTTGGCCTCCCCGCTGGTCGTCCGGGCGGCCATGCCGCGGCCGGTGTCGACGACGAACACCACCGTCTGCGTGCGGCTGGCGACCCACCGCTTGACCAGGGGGCTGCCGTGGCGGGCGGTCGCCTTCCAGTCGATGTCACGGACCTCGTCGCCCGGGACGTACTCCCGCAGGTCGTCGTAGTCGAGGCTGCGACCGCGGAACACCGACGCGTACTCGCCGTCGAGCAGACCCCAGGTGCGCCGGCGGGCGACGATGAAGAGCTTGCTCTTCACGGGGGTCAGTAGGGCGGGCACGGCGCGGTCCTTACGGCGTACGCACGGTGGCGACCAGGGCGTCGACCACCGTCTCGACGCGGGTGTCGTCGGCGACCGCCTCGAAGCCGAGGACCACCCGGTGGCGCAGCACCCGGTGCGCGAGGGCCTTGACGTCCTCGGGGACGACGTGGTCGCGGCCGGCGAGCAGGGCCCGGGCGCGGGCCGCCTGGGTGAAGGCGATGCTGCCGCGGGGGCTGGCCCCGAACTCGACGTAGCGGGCCAGGCCGGGCTCGATGTACGTGCCGGAGTGCCGGGTGACATAGACGATGCCGACGGCGTAGCGCACGATCGCGGGGTCGAGGTAGACCCGGCGGGTCAGCTCCTGCAGACGCAGCACGTCGTCGATGGCGACGACCGGTTTCTGGTCCTCGCGGAAGACGCCGGCGTCGATCCGGTAGAGGACCTCGGCCTCCTCCTCCAGCGTCGGGTAGTCGAGCACGTCCTTGAGCATGAACCGGTCGAGCTGGGCCTCGGGCAGGACGTAGGTGCCCTCCTGCTCGATCGGGTTCTGGGTGGCGAGGACGAGGAACGGGTCGGGCAGCGGGTAGGCCTGGCCCCCGATCGAGGTCTGCCGCTCCTGCATCGCCTCCAGCATCGCCGACTGGGTCTTGGCCGACGCGCGGTTGATCTCGTCGAGCAGGACGATGTTGGCGTGCACCGGCCCGAGGTGGGTCGTGAACCCGGTCGTCGACGCGTCGTAGACCTGGGTGCCCACGATGTCGCTGGGCAGCAGGTCGGGCGTGCACTGGATGCGCGAGAAGGAGCCGGTCACCGCGTGGGCCAGGGTCGAGGCTGCGGTGGTCTTGGCCAGACCGGGTACCGACTCCAGCAGGATGTGCCCGCCCGTCAGCAGCCCGATGAGGAGGGTCTCCTGCAGCCGCTCCTGTCCGACGACCTTGCCGGTGAAGGCCTCCGACAGCCGCTCGAGCGCGTCACCGGCCCAGCCGACCTCGTCGGCGCGCAGGATCGGTCCGGACGGCTGTTCCATGGACGGCTCCCCTGGGCGTTCGGTGTCTGCGGCGTTCGTGGTGTCCGAGCGTGCGGGTGACGCCCGGCCGGTTCATCGTAAACACCGGGGCCGACGGCGCCGCACCGGCGACCGCCGGTTGCCGGGCCTGCGGCACGGTGGCACGGTGGTCGATGAGAGTCGGGACAAGAGCGGGTATGCGGCGGAAGGACCACGGGATGCCGAAGACGGGACGCGACGGGCGAGCCAAGAAGACCGAGCTCCCGAGCACGCTGCAACGCTCCGGGCGCAAGGCCCAGCAGACCTTCGCCGAGGCCCACGACAGCGCGCTCGAGACGTACGACGGCGACGAGTCCCGCGCCTACCGCGTGGCGTTCGCTGCGGTGAAGCACACTCACGAGAAGGTCGGCGACCACTGGGAGAAGAAGGACGAGTACGGCCCGTCCGACCAGCGCGCCGAGGAGGGCGGCCTGCGCAGCACCGCACCGACCGCGGGTGGCGTCGACGCCAACG
>JBDSYO010000395.1:0-9180 GCA_039925625.1 Lapillicoccus sp.
ACGGCCGGGCCAAGGTCGCCAACCTCCGACGCGACCCGCGGGCGTCCCTGCTCGTTCAGCAGGGCTGGGCGTATGCCGCCGTCGAGGGGTCCGTCGAGCTCTCGCCGGTCAGTGCCGACGCTCACGACGACACGGTCGAGGAGCTCATCCGGCTCTACCGCGACGCCAACGGGGAGCACCCCGACTGGGACGACTACCGCCGCGCCATGGTCGAGGACCGTCGCCTCGTGGTGCGGCTGGTCGTGGACCGGGCCTACGGGCTGGCGCGCTGACCTCGACCTGACCACCGCTGTCCCCAAGGCGAGTACGCCAGGCGTCCGGGGTCGGGGGGCCGGACCTAGACTCGAGGGCGTCATGACGCAGGAGCCCGCACCCCCGCCACCACGGGTGCTCAGCCCCGACGAGGTGCTCGACCGGCTCGACCCCGAGCAGCGCGAGGTGGCGGCCAGCCCCCTCGGGCCGATGTGCGTGCTCGCCGGAGCGGGCACCGGCAAGACCCGGGCCATCACGCACCGGATCGCCTACGGCGTCCACTCGGGGGCCTACCAGGCGCAGCGGGTGCTGGCGGTGACCTTCACGGCCCGGGCGGCGGGGGAGATGCGCACGCGCCTGCGCGGCCTCGGCGCCGCCGGTGTGCAGGCCCGCACGTTCCACGCCGCCGCCCTGCGCCAGCTGCACTTCTTCTGGCCGCAGGCGGTCGGTGGGGCTGCTCCCGAGGTGCTGCCCTACAAGGCGCCCGTCGTCGCCGAGGCGGCCTCCCGGCTGCGGATGCAGTTCGACCGCACCGCGATCCGTGACCTGGCGGCCGAGGTGGAGTGGGCCAAGGTCAGCCTGCTCACCCCCGAGTCGTATGCCGCCCGCGCCCGGGCCGTGGGCCGTGACCCGGCGGGCATCGACCTGCGTGAGATGGCCCGGCTGTTCGAGACCTACGAGCAGTGCAAGACCCAGCGCGGCGTCATGGACTTCGAGGACGTGCTCCTGCTCACCGCGGGAATCCTCGCCGACCGGGAGGAGATCGCCCGCACGGTGCGCGGCCAGTACCGGCACTTCGTCGTCGACGAGTACCAGGACGTCAACGCCCTGCAGCAGCGCCTCCTCGACCTCTGGGTGGGTGAGCGCGACGACGTGTGCGTCGTGGGCGACCCCGCCCAGACGATCTACTCGTTCACCGGGGCCTCGCCAGAGCACCTGCTGCGGTTCCCGGTGCGCCACCCCACGGCCCCGGTCGTGAGGCTCGTGCGCAACTACCGGTCGACCCCCCAGATCGTGGGCCTGGCCAACCTCGTCTCGCGGGCCGCCCCGGCTGGTGGGTCCACGAGCGCGACCGCCGACGGCCGCCGCAACGGTGCCCCCCGGTCGGCGACCGCCGGCTACGTCGAGCTCGTCGCCGGCCGCCCGCCCGGTCCGGCTCCCAGCCTGACGCCGCACCCCGACGACCCGGCGGAGGCCGCCGGGGTGGCCACGGAGATCGCCCGCCTGGTGGGCGGAGGCCATCCCGCCGCCGAGATCGCGGTGCTCATGCGCACCAACGGCCAGTCCGAGGCGCTGGAGTCCGCGCTGGCCGGCGCGGACGTGCCCTACCTCGTGCGCGGGGGGGAGCGGTTCTTCGCCCGGGCCGAGGTCCGCCGTGGGGTGGTCCTGCTGCGCGGCGCAGCCCGCAGCGACGACGGCTCCGCCCCCCTCCCCGACCTGGTGCGGGAGGTCCTGGCCGGCGCGGGCTACACGCCGGTGGCCCCCAGCAGCGGCGGGGCCGTCCGCGAGCGCTGGGAGTCGCTCACCGCGCTCGCCACCCTGGCCGACGACCTCGTTGCCACGTCGCCGCAGACCCGGGTCGCCGACCTCGTGCGCGACCTCGACGAGCGGATCGCCGCCCAGCACGCTCCCGCCGTGCAGGGCGTGACGCTCGCGACCCTGCACGCCGCCAAGGGCCTGGAGTGGGACACCGTCTTCCTCGTCGGCTGCAGCGACGGGTTCATCCCCATCACCATGGCCGAGGGGGCCGCGGCCATCGAGGAGGAGCGCCGGCTGCTCTATGTCGGGGTGACCCGCGCCCGCCGTGACCTCCGGCTCAGCTGGGCCGCGGCGCGCAACCCCGGTGGCCGCGCCTCACGGCGGCCCTCCCGCTTCCTCGACGTCGCCGCGTCGGTTCTCGGCGAGGGAGCACGCTCGGTCGCCGCTGGGGGCGGTGGGGGGGCGGCCAAGGGTAAGAAGACCACCGCGACCCGGCGCAGCACGCCGGCCACCTGCCGGGTATGCCGCGTCGAGCTCACCACCGCTGCGCAACGCAAGGTCGGCCGGTGCGACGACTGTCCGCCCACCTACGACGAGGCGACGTTCGAGTCGCTGCGCACCTGGCGGCTGGCGGTGGCCCGAGCCCAGTCCGTGCCGGCCTACGTCGTGTTCACCGACGCCACCCTCACGGCCATCGCCGAGACGATGCCGGGGTCGCTGCCTGCCCTGGCGCAGATCTCCGGAGTGGGAGCGCGCAAGCTCGACGCCCACGGCGGCGCCGTGCTCGAGGTCCTGGCGGGCGCCGACCCGGAGGCTGTGGCCGAAAAGGGCTCTCCCACAACGGATGAGGCGGCCCGAGCGGCGACTGACCGAAAATAGTCGCGGCAGTTTCGAAAAAGAGGTTGGTGCCCGTCGGGGCGGAGGTCTAACCTCGTCCTACGTGCACGCGCGGGTCCAGGCGACCTGCGGTGCGACCCGAGCAGAGCGAGAGGAGGGGTGGCCCTGATGGACAACACCATGACGACGACAGGCGCGGTCGAGATGACCGGCGCCTACGCGCGCGTCTGGAGCGAGTGCCTGCAGCCGCTCTCCCGCCGCCTCGCCGTCGTCCCGGCTCCGGTCAAGGGGAGCACCCTGCCCATTCTCGGACTCGGCCACCGCGTCCAGGCCGTCCAGGGCATCGACGCCCTGCCCGCCAAGCCCCGCTTCACCGGCACCACCGACAACTACATGGATGTCACACCGTTCCGCACCCGGAGACCACCCGTCTGACCCTCAGACACCGGTCTCACCTCCAGGCCGCGGAACCCGACATCCGGGATCCGCGGCCTTTCTGTTTGTCCGGCCGCTCCCACCACACCCAGCGACCACACCACGACACGACAGAAGGCCCCGAGATGACCACCACCGCGAGCCGCACGCCGCACCAGCACCGCGCACCGGCACCGCACCGAGACCGGACCGCACCATCCCGACGGGACCACACCCAGGCCCACCCGCCGGAACGAGGGAGAGAGGGGGTCGCCCAGATGAGCGCCACGACCGACCAGGCCGACACGTTCACCCTGAGCGGGCTGCACGACATCAAGGCCGACGCCGAGGCGCACGGCCAGAGCATCCCGTGCCGCGAGAACGACGCGGAGCTCTGGTTCGCCGAGAGCCCGGCGGGCGTCGAGTTCGCCAAGGCCCTCTGCGTCACCTGCCCGGCGCTCGAGCAGTGCCTCGCCGGGGCGCTCGACCGGCACGAGCCCTGGGGCGTCTGGGGTGGACAGCTGTTCATCCAGGGCGTCGTCGTGGCGCGCAAGCGTCCCCGTGGCCGCCCCCGGAAGAACCCCGTCGCCGCCTGACCCGCCTGACCACTATGCGTCACCGATCCGCACGAAGGAGCCCGAGATGTTTCCCATCCAGGACATCACCATCAGCAAGACCGACCAGCAGGACCGCCTGCGCCAGCGACCGAGCACCGGCATCCGCCGCAGCGCCCGCCTGATCTCCATCGAGATCCGGCGGTCGCGGGACGCGGACCACCGACGGTGAGCCGGTCCGCCACCGCGCGGACCCGCGCCACCGTCCCGAGGGCGGGGAGATCGAGCGATCTCCCCGCCCTCTCTGTGTCCCGGTAGCGTCCCGCCCATGGCCCACCCCGACCTGCGCCGTGCGGTCACCGCGCTCACACACCCCGACCTCGCCGCCGTCGTCGACCTCGTCGCGTGGGTCGACGACCGCACCGACCGTCCCTTGGCCTGCGTGGCCAACCACCTCGGTGAGGTGCGGCTGACCCCCGGCGGAGGGGTCGAGGTGGTCTCCGGCGTCGATCCGCTCGGCTCGCAGGACCCCATGGCCTTCCTGCCCTACGCGCTCGAGGTGGCCCGCCCCAGCCCGGCGGGCAGCCGCGACAACGCTTACCCGTATGCCGCCGAACGCCTGCTCTCCCTGTTCGCCGACCCGGCCCGCAGCCCCGACCTGGCCGTGGTCCACACCCCCCGGCACCACTTCCCCGAGGAGGGCGGACACGCGGGCGAGCACGGGTCGCTCGACGTCATCCAGTCGCGGGCTCCCCTCCTGCTCTCCGGGGCGGGCGTGCGGCGGCTCGGCCTCGTGGACGACCACGCCCGCCTGGTCGACGTCGGCCCCACCCTCGCGCACCTCGCCGGGGTCCCTGAGGAGATGTTGACCGACGCCCAGGGTGAGCCGCTCGACGGTCGGGTGCTCCACGCCTACCTGGAGCCGGACCACCGGCCGCGCGCGGTGGTGGGGATCCTCTGGGACGGCGCCCCCAGCGGCGACCTGCTGCACCTCGCCGAGACCGGTGAGCTGCCGCACGTGGCTCGCCTGCTCGAGCGCGGGACGGCGCTGCGCGGCGGGGCGGTGGCCCAGTTCCCCAGCGTGACGCTCACGAACCACACCTCGATCCTCACCGGTCTCGGGCCGGGACGGCACGGCGTGCTCGGCAACGTCTTCTACGACCGCGAGACCGGTGAGCGGGTCGTGCCCAACGACGAGACGACGTGGCACCGGTCGGCTGAGTTGCTGCGGCCGGCGGTGCGGACCGTCTTCGAGATGGTGCACGACTCCCCGGCTTCAGGCGTTGCGGCACAAGGCTTTCCGCGCACCGCGTGCGTCGACGAGGCGATCGACCGCGGTGCCGACTACTCGACGATGGGCCTAGTGCGTGACAGCGGCAGCGGCACGGGGGCCGGCGGCCTCGGCGACCGGCTGCCGCCCGCGGGGGACTCGCCGTTCCTGGGCGACCGCGCGTTCCTCGACGACGGCTACTTCCGCTGGGGGGTCAGCGTCGACGACCTCGGCCTGGCTCAGATGCGGCAGCTCTTCGCCGACCCCGCCGGTATGCCCCGCCTCACCTGGTGGGCGAACGTCGTCACCGACGCCGGTCACCACGGGGCCGGCCCGCGCTCGGCGATGGCCCGCGACGCCCTGCGTCAGTCCGACGCCCGGCTCGGGGTCTTCCTGGGCCAGCTGGACCAGCTCGGCGTCCTCGACGACGTCGCCGTCGTGCTCACGGCCGACCACGGCTTCGAGGGGGCCGACCCCGCGGTGACGGGGACGTGGCGGCCGGCGCTCGAGTCGCTCGGGGTGCCGTTCCGCGACGAGGGGCCGGGGTTCGTCTACCTGCTGTGACCCGACCGCCGTCGTGGGCTCGCCCGTACGCTGGCCCGATGATGAAGGCGTCGCTCCACCTGGCCCAGGACCCGGCTGCCGACGAGGTGCTGAGCACCGACCC
The DNA here is from genome assembly GCA_039925625.1 of Lapillicoccus sp. Lineage (GTDB taxonomy): Bacteria > Actinomycetota > Actinomycetes > Actinomycetales > Dermatophilaceae > Lapillicoccus. The sequence goes on from JBDSYO010000395.1 coordinate 5,474, forward strand.
CTTCGCCCTGCTCGTCGGCATGCTGCTCGACCAGCAGTTCCCGATGGAGCGGGCGTTCGCGGGGCCGGCCAAGGTGCTGGAGCGGCTCGGCACCCTTGACCCGGGAGCCGTCGCTACGGCCGACCCCGAGGCCTTCGCCACGCTGTGCGCCACGCCGCCGGCCGTGCACCGCTACGGCCGGTCGATGGGCGGGCGCATCCAGGAGCTGGCGCGCGTCGTCGTCGACGAGTACGGCGGTGACGCCGAACAGCTGTGGCGCGAGGCCGACAGCGGCGCCGACCTGCTCGCCCGTCTGAAGCGCCTGCCCGGCTTCGGCGACCAGAAGGCGCGGATCTTCACGGCGCTCGTCGGCAAGCAGCTGGGGATGGGCCCGAGCGGGTGGGAGCAGGCGGCCGGGGCCTACGCCGAGCCGGGGTCCTTCCGGTCGGTGGCCGACGTCGTCGACCAGGACTCGCTCGACAAGGTACGGGCGTTCAAGAAGGGACAGAAGGCGGCGGCGAAGCCGTGAGCGAGGTGCCCGGAGCGCCGGTCTGCGCGACGTGCGGGCGCGCGGCGCCGGACGCGAGCGCCGCTCTGCTCACCTGGGGGCGCGGTGTCGAGAACGGCCGCACGGTCTGGACATGCGACACCTGCACCCGCGAGCACCTGCGGTCCGTCTGGAGCCACAAGGACACGGCTTGCCGTGGCCTTGAAGGAAGGGAAGCTCGACTCCGCCTGGTGGTGAGGCGCAGTGGTGACGCTCAGCCGATGGGGTCGCCGACCGGAGGCAGGTCCACGCCCGGCAGGTAGGTCGCGACGGTCTCGCGCCCGCGCACCTCACCGTTGATCTGGCACAGCACCCCGATGCCGCCCAGCCACACCCGGTGGATCAGGAGGTACTCGGCGGGGAGGTTGAGCCGCATACCGACGGTGTAGTTGGGGCGCCGCGGGTCGTTGATGTGCTGGAACACCTCGCGCAGCCACGGCCGCGAGAAGCGGAACGTGTCGGTGCGCAGCGGGTCGATGAACGGCTCGAGGTACTCCAGGAGCCGGTCGGCCTCGACCTCCTGCCCGGCCCGGACGAACCCCGTCTCGCGCAGCCCCTCCAGCGTGCCCTCGGCGTCGCCGTCTACGGCCAGGGTGAGGAAACGCCCCATCTCGGGAGGCAGCCCGTGGGGGAGCCGCTTGACGGCGCCGAAGTCCATGACCCCGAGGCGGCCGTCGGGCATGAGCCGGAAGTTGCCGGGATGGGGGTCGGCGTGCAGCAGGCCGACGCGGGAGGGGCCGGTCAGGAGGAACTCCATGTAGCGCTGGGCCGCGGCGTCACGCTGTTCGCGGGTGCCCGAGGCGATGATCCGCGAGAGCGGCTCCCCGTCGATCCACTCGCTGACGATGACCCGCTCGCCGAACTTCAGCACGTGGGGGACGAGCACGTGCTCGTCGCCGTCGAACCCCTTGGCGAACTTCTCCTGCGACTTGGCCTCGAGCCGGTAGTCGAGCTCCTCGGCCATCCGGCCGCGCAGCTCCTCGAGGATCGGCTTGATCTCGATCCCGGGCACCCACACGGTCGCCATCCGGGCCACCCGCGACACCTGGGCGAGGTCGCTGAGCAGGGCGGGGCCGGCGCCGGGGTACTGCACCTTCACCGCGACGTCGCGCCCGTCGCGCCACACCCCTCGGTGCACCTGACCGATGGAGGCGGCGGCGACCGGGGTGTCGTCGAACTCGACGAAGCTGCGGCGCCATCGGGGTCCGAGCTGCTCGGCGAGCACGGCATGGACGGTGGCGGCCGGTAGGGGAGGGGCGCTGTCCTGCAGCTTGGTCAGCATGACCCGGTAGGGGGCGGCCAGCTCCTCGGGGAACGCGGACTCGAAGATCGACAGCGCCTGCCCGAACTTCATGGCGCCGCCCTTGAGCTGGCCCAGGACGCTGAACAGCTGCTCCGCCGTGCGGGCCTGCAGCTCGGCCGCCACGAGCTCGGCCGGCTTGCCGCCGACCCGCTTGCCGAGGCCCCAGGCGGCCCGTCCCGCGAAGCCCACGGGCAGGCTGGCCAGCTTGGCCGCCCGGGTGACGGCGTTGCGCGGAAGATCGCTCACCCGGTCATTGTCACCCGCGCCGATCCGTGGTCCACGCCGGACCCGTCGAGCGCCCCGCGAGCATGACCCGGGCAGGCCGGGTGGCGGGCCCAGCGGCGGTGGTCCAGCCGGGGCCATGGGGCGGTGACCTCGACCGACACCCCCGCCCCCGACACCCCTGCACCGCGCGTGCCGACCGCGCCGGGCACCCCCACGACGGCGTCGGCCACCAGCGCCGCGTTGGCCACCATGGCCGTGACGCCGGCCGCCACGGAGAGCATCTCCGGCCACCGGGCCGGACCACCGTCCGCGGGGCCGTCCCGGGTCCGGTCCCCGTCCCGCCCGGCTGCTTGGGCCATGACCTCGGGCCAGTGCGCGTCCCGGTCGACGCGCGCCAGCTGCAGGCATCGCAGGCACGGCAGCGCCGGGTCGGACGTGACGAGCGGCCCGACGACCACCCGTCCGCCGTCGTCGACGACGGGGAGCAGCGGCACGCCCCGGGCCCGCCACGGCTCTCCGACCAGGGGGTCGAGGCCGCCGCGCCCCACCAGGACGACGAGGGCGACCGGTCCGCCCGTTGGATGTGGCCCGTCCGGCCTCTCGGGCCCACCCGTGAGCGGGCGACCCGCCCGCAGCTCGGCGTCGGCGACGTCGGCGGCCCAGGGCCCGCTGTCCACCCGCACCACCCCCGAACCGCGCAACAGCGCCGCCACGGCGGGAGGCAGCGCTCCGCGCCCGTCGACGACGACCCACCGACCCACGTTCCGAGGCCCCGCATCGGGCCGGACGTCCTCGGACGGCCCGGCCTCGACGAGGAGGCCGTGCGCCCGGAGCAGCGCGACCAGCTCCATCGCCCGAGCGTCCGACACCCCGAGGTCGGCGGCCGCGGCATACACCTCAGGTGGCGGGAGGCGCCCGGCCAGCTGCTCCAGCAGAGCGACCTCTGCGGGGGCCAAGCCGTCGACGATGAGACCACCCGCCGTCGCACTCAGCCCCAGCTGCACCGCGCCGCGGCCCCTCCGCAGTGGGAGGAGGTCGGGCCGGAGCCGGAGCGCCATCGGTCTCCTTCCGTGCGGGCGGACGCCAGGTCGGTACGCCTGTGTCCGGCAATCTCGCACAGTGCGGCGGACCAGCCGGCCGCTCATCCACAGGAGGTCATCCACCGGCGGTGAACGCGCCGGAGGGGCGAGACCGTGGTGGTCCCACCCCTCCGGGAACGTTGGTGCGTCCGGGTGGACGCGGCAGGCTCAGGCCTTGCCGAGGATGCGGTTGAGGTTGGTACCGCACACCGGGCAGACGGCCTTGGCCATCCGGCGCCCGTTCTCGCTGACGACGACCTTGCCCTCGGCCTCGCGCTTCTCCTTGCACTTCACACAGTAGAACTCGCCCGAATAGGTCTCGTCCGTCGCTGCCGCGTTACTAGCCATAGACGTCTCTCCCTTGTCTGTCGCGCCACAGGTGGTGGCGCAGAACCACCGTCACCCTAGCCCTTTCCACGCACGGAACCGCGCATCCTGAGCACGAGGAGGGGGTCTCCGGGGCTGCTCCCGGGCGTGCCTGGGGATACCCCGGGGCTGGTGTCGGCGATTCGCCCTACCCTCGGAGGATGGCCGGCCAGAGATCCTCCAGCGGGGTCGAGCCGCTGCGTCGCGG
>JBDSYO010000396.1:0-4524 GCA_039925625.1 Lapillicoccus sp.
GCAGGCGGCCGCGCCCGCGCCCAGCCCGACGCGGGCCGCCGTCCCCACGCGTACTCCGTCGCCCACCCCGACCCCGACGCGCACGACCAGCCCCACGCCACCCCCGCCCCCTCCGCCGCCGGCGAGCGGCAAGCCGCCTCTCAACCTCGCCAACGCGGCGATGTGGGACCGCATCGCTCAGTGCGAGTCCAGTGGGAACTGGTCGATCAACACGGGCAACGGCTACTACGGGGGCCTGCAGTTCAACCTCCCGACCTGGTTCAGCGTCGCGGGTGGCGACTACGCGAACCGCCCCGACCTCGCCTCCCGCGAGGAGCAGATCACCGTCGCCAACCGGCTCTACGCCAAGCGCGGCCTCCAGCCGTGGGAGTGCGGCTGGGCGGCCTGACCGGCCGACGTCAGCTCTCCTCCAGCAACCTCTGCAGGAGCCGGTCGACATCCACAGTGGCGAAGCGGATCGAGGAGTCACTGCACCCGTAGGGCAGGATGACCCGTCCGGCGTGGACGACGACGCCGCACGTGTAGAGGACGTTGGGCACATAGCCGACCGCCTCGTCGGGTGTGGGTGACATCAGCGGCTCGGCGAGCGAGCCGATCACCAGGGTGGGGTCGTCGAGGTCGAGGAGGATGGCGCCGATCGAGTACCGGCGCACCGGGCCGACCCCGTGGGTGACGACGAGCCACCCGTGCTCGGTCTCCACCGGTGGGGCGCAGGTACCGAGCTGGATGAGCTGCCACGGCTCGTGCGGTCGCTGGATCGTTGCCGCCTGGGTCCACGCGACGCCGTCCTCGGAGTGGGCGAGGCCGAGGTTCTCGCGGTCCCACCGCGCGAGGGACCAGTGCCGTCCGCCGATCAGCCGCGGGAACAGCGCCAGCCCCTTGTCGTGGGCGACGTCGCCGACGAGCTTGCGCACGTCGAAGGTCCGGAAGTCGGTCGTCTCGATGACGTGGGGAGCGATGACCACACCGTTGTATGCCGTGTAGGTGCCGCGGTAGCTCACCGCCCCGTCGGCCCCCGTGAACCGCACGAACCGGACGTCCTCGATCCCGCCCCGCTCGTCGGCGCTCACCGGGAAGAGCACCCGCTCGGACAAAGCGCTCCCGACGGGGAACTCGACGCGGTAGCAGCTCTCCGCGATCGCCCGGATCCGGTTCAACGGTGCACTGTTGCGCACCTGCGGCGACGCGAGCTCGACGTGGTCCAGGAGGGCGTCCAGGTCCTCGGGGGTGAAGGGGTCGGGGAGCCGGCGGACGACCGACTCGGTCTCCGGCCACGCTTCCACGTCGCGCAGAGCGGCGGCCATGAACGCCACGGTCAAAGGGACCCGTGACACCGTGCCCCGCGTCAGCTGCACCCCGGGCGCGTCGAGCACCACGGTGCCGTCGTCGGACACGACGCCGGTGCGCAGCTCGAGGCTGGAGATGTGCCCCTCCCCCACCGCGCGGACCGCCATGACGACGCGGAGCGTTCCCGGCTCGAGTCCGCTCTGGTCGGGGTGGTCGACGAGAGAGGGGTTGAGGATGGCTGCCGCCTCCACGGCGTACTCCTGGCTGACGAAGGCCCCCACGAGGTCGGTCTGCGGGCCGGTGAGCCGATCCACCCCGTCGAGGTCGGCGGGAAGGAGGGCCGCATGAGCCCGGAACGTCGCGAGGACGTCGTCGTGTCGGCTGCCGAAGCGCGCGACGACGTCGTCGAGGGTGCGCTTCACGGTCTCATCGTCGAGCACTCCAACGCGCCTCACGACGGCCTCGGCGCGGGAGACCCCGAGGGCTACCAGCTCCTGACCCGGCAGGAAGGGTCGGAGGAGAACGCGGGCGGGGTCGGGGCGAAGCACGGGAGCGCTCCGCCGAACGACGAGGTCGTCGGGCCCTTCGCTGGAGGTCACGCGCGCGACCGCACCCGGCGCGCCTGCTGGAGCGTGGACAGCAGGGCGAGCGTCGACTCCGCGCCCTGGTTCTCGTTGCGCCCATCGGGCTCCAACCCGTCGTACCCACCCCCGCTCTCCGGGTCGAGCATCGGCACCCCGACGTCGTTGGCGCCGCGGAACCACGCCTCGCAGCAGAGCACCTCGGCGTCCCAGTCACGCGTGGCCCCACCGGCGAGGTCACCGGCGCGGGCGCAGGCGTCGGCGAGCGCGGCCACCTCGATGGGCTGCTGGTCGAACCCGGGCCGCGGCTCCCCCACCGCCCAGCCGCGGGCGGGGCTCATCGACCGGTGGCGGGCTCCAGGCGCGCCGGCCGTCTCGAGGTCGACCAGCCATTCCAGCTGCTCCAGGCCGCGAGCCAGCCGGCCGTCGTCGCCCAACAGATCACCGGCGGCGATCAGCGCGTCGGGCAGCGCCGCGTTCGCGTAGCGCAGGCGCGGCTCCGGCCAGGGCCACGCAGGGTCGGGCGGGGTCGACATCATGGGCCGAGTATCGAGCAGCCGCGCAGCGTCCCCCAGGAGCGTGCGTGACACCGCGTGTCGGAACCGCTCGACCAGGATCTCGGCGGCCCCCAGGGCCGCAAAGGCCGTCGCGTGCCGGTCGGGTGACCGACGGGAGGCGGCGCGCTCGAACCCCTCGTACGCTCTGGCGGAGATCTCAGCGTCGGGCGACCTCGCGGCCACCGTGCCCAGCCCCCAGAGCGCTCGCCCCCAGCAGTCCTCGACACCGGCCTCGTCGGTCCAGCCACCGCCGTGGACCCGCCGGTTGTGCACCCGCCCGTCGTCGACGACCGCGTCGAGGACGAAGGTGAGGCAGGTCCGCAGCAGCGCCGCCAGCTCGGGCGTCGGGCGCGGCTCGCGAGCGAGGACGACGAGCACCCGGGCCACGTCGTCGACGCAGTACCCGTGCTCGAGCCGGGGGCGGAGCATCTCGGCGTGCTCGAACACCCCGACCTCGTCGCTGAGCCGCACAAGATGCGCATACGAGATGGGCCGGGGGGCCACAGCCGGGCCGCCCCTTCCGCCCGCGAGCACCGCGGGCCGGAAGGTCATGACGCGATCGCTCGCCGTTCCAGGACGGTGTCGGCGGTGTCCCGGAACCGGTCGGCGACGGCGGGCCACAGCTGGCTCGGGGCGATCCGGGCCGCCTCCGTGGCGAGCTGCTCGTAGAGTCCGGGCTCGGTGAAGACGCGCCGGAGGGCGTCGGCGATGGCCGCGGGGTCGTGCGGTGGGACGAGCAGCCCGGCACCGCTCGTCAGGAGCTCCCGGGCGTGGGGGAAGTCGGTGGAGACCACGGGGGTCAACGAGGTCACCGCCTCGACGAGGACGCCGGAGGTGACCTGGTCGCGCGAGTCGTAGGGGAGCAGCACGACGTCGGCGCGACGCACCAGCTCCTGCAGCTCCTCGGTCCCCATGTAGCGGTCGACGAACGCCACGCGGTCGCTGACGCCCAGGTCGCGCGCGCGGTCGGTGAGGCCCAGGCGGTACTGCTCCCCCATGCGCTCCACGACCTTGGGATGCGTCTCCCCGACGACGTGGTAGCTCACCGGCGGGTCGAGGTCGCGCAGGCCGGCTATCGCCTCGATCCCCCACTCGATGCCCTTTCCCGGCCCGATCAGGCCCCAGGTGAGGACCGTGCGTCCGCGCCCGAGAGCGGCCGGGAGGGAGCCGGCACCGACGTCGCGCAGGTCGCCGCGCGGTCGGTTGTCGGGCGCGCCGTGCGGGATCACCTGCAGCCGGCTGGGGTCGACGGCGTAGTGCGCCAGGAGGCGCTCCCGGCCCGTCTCAGTCATCGTCACGACGGCGCCCGCGTGGGCGACCAGCTCCTCGACGATGGCCCGCTGCGAAGCGCTGGGCTCGACCAGCACTGTATGCAGGACGACGACCACCGGCACGGACAGCAGCCGGACGAGGTCGAGGACATCGCGTCCGTCGGTCCCCCCGAAGATGCCGAACTCGTGCTGTAGGAGAACGACGTCCATGCCGTCGAGCACCTGGGCGGCTTCCGCCGTCTGGGCCGGAGAGCCCTTGGTCCACTGGTAGACCACCTCGGGAGGCGCGTCCGGCTGGTAGGCGTCCACCGAGCTGACGACGTCGACCCGGTCCAGCGGCGAGCGCAGGTGCTCCAGCAGGGAGGCGCTGAACGTGGCGAGGCCGCACTGGGTCGGCGGATAGGTGCTGACGATTCCGAAGTGGGTCATCTGGTGCCGTTCTGTCTGGAGCGCGGGCCAGCGGCGACCCAAGGAACGGGGACGCCGGACGCGCTCGGTCGGCCTCTGCATACCCCCACAGAGCCCTGGCGACACCTCGATGTCGTGCACACGCTGCGCGTCGAGGTGAGTCCTGCCGACCGCGGCGTCGGATGGTGCTGCTCCCGATGGTATCGGCCACAGTGACCCCATGCGGATCGGTCTCATCTCGTCCATCGCCCACCGGACGCCACCTCGGGACTACGGCCCCTGGGAGCAGGTGGCCTCCACCCTGACCGAGGGGTTCGTCGCGCGGGGGCACGAGGTGACCCTGTTCGCCACGGCCGACTCCGTCACGGCGGCACACCTGGTCGGCTCCACCCCCACCGGCTACGAGGAGGACCGCAGCCT
>JBDSYO010000397.1:0-5412 GCA_039925625.1 Lapillicoccus sp.
GATGGCGCGACCAGCAGGGCGACCTGCACGCCGCCCTCGGCGCCAGTGCCGCCGCCGACCTCGCGGAGGCGGCGCGGGACCGCCAGGACCGGGCCGGCGAGGGGCGGGCTCAGGCCGCCCTGGAGGAGATGCTCGCGTACGGAGCAGAGGTCGGCGGTCACCCCCGGGCCCACATCGACGAGCCGGTGAGCCATCGCAGCTGGGGGGCGCGCCTCGTCGCCGAGGTGGCCCGCTGCCGCAGGTCCGCCGACGAACGTGAGGCCTGGGAGGCCGCCATGCTCGTCGACCGGGAGTGCGGCTACCCCTGGGACGAGGCGCTCTGCGGCTGGCGTTTCGCGCAGGCTCTGCTGCGCGGCGACGGCCCCCGCGGCCGGGCGGCCGAGCCGCTCCGTCGGGCTCACGCGCTGTCCACGGCGCTCGGCGCCGCACCTCTGACGAGGGAGATCCAGGCGCTGGCGCGCGCGGCCGACCTCACGCTGCAGGAGGTGCCTGGTCCGTCGTCGACGAGGACCCCGGTGCGGTCCGTGCTGAGCGGGCGGGAGCGCGAGGTCCTCGCCCACGTCGGTGTCGGGCGCACCAACGCCGAGATCGCGCGGGCGCTCTTCATCAGCGAGAAGACGGCCAGCGTGCACGTGTCCAACATCCTGCGCAAGACCGGCACACGCAGCCGCGTCGACGCCGCCGCCTGGGGGCGCCGCACCGGGTTGCTGCCGACTGACGACTCCGTCTGACCGTCTCTCGTCTGTTCGGCAACCAGGAATAGGGCACTCAGGCGGGTCGAATAAGGGTGCGCGCCCGATGCTCGGGTCGCCCGCAGTCGGCAGCCTGGAAGGGCATGAAGGCACAGTCCGACCGGGACCGTGCGCCTATCCCGTCCTAAGGAGCCCGCCATGTCGCACCCCACCCCCTTCCCGGTTCGTCTGGCCGCCGCCGCCGCGGCAAGCACGGCCGCCCTCGTCCTCACCGTGTCACCAGCACTGGCGCAGAGGGCACCCGACCCGAGCTATGCCGGCTTGGCCCCCGTCACCGTGGTCAGCGCTCCGACCTTGTCCGACTCGACGTTGGACGTCCGCCAGCTCGCGGCCGGTGCTCTGGCGGGCCTCGCCCTTGGCGCCGGCGCCATGGCTGCGGTGGGAAGCCCCCGCCGGTCGCACGGACATGCGACGGCCTGACGCGTCCCGGGTCCGGTCAGTCGTCCTTCTTGAGGCTGGGGTACCGCTTCTCGACGGCCGCCCGCACCTGCTTCTGCTCCTCGGGGGAGCCGTGCTGGGCGACGCGGGCAAGCGCGTTGCGTGCGTGCTCGATGTCGGGGATCGGGTAATTGCGCTCGTCGGGGAGGGCGAACGAGGTGTCCTTCAGCCGGTCACGGTTGTCAGCGTCGCTGAGATCCTTGCTCATCCCACCAGTGTGCTCGCCGACGCCTGGCCGCCAACCCGAGCGACGCCTCCGAGTGGTGCGAGTGGCCGACGTTCGACACGATGGGCGGGTGACCGACGACGAACAGGACTCCGCTGAAATCGTCCCTCCTGCGCCGTCCGGCCCGGAGGATCCTCCGGCGGACCCGGACGAGCCGATGAACCCGGCCTGAGACGCGTTGCGCCGCAGGCCGCCTACCGGTCGCTGCGTACGCCGAGGGCGTGTGACAGGAGGACGCGCCGATGGTGGGTCCCCGTCTTCGCGAACACGGACTTGAGGTGGTCCTGCACCGTATGCGGGGACAGGTGCATTCTCGACGCGGCCTCGGCGGTGTCGACGCCCTGGGCCAGGAGGGTCACGAGTTCGCGCTCCCGTCCGGACAGCCCGTTCGCACGGGCGTACACGTCCAGGCGGTGCTCAGGCGACGTCGGCTCGATCGTCACGGCGATGAGGTCGCTCGGTCTCACCCGGGAGGCCCGGAGGGTCACCCAGAAGCCGTCGGCAAGGTGGATCCGGGCCATCGGCTCGTGGTCGTCGACCCTCTCTTCCCTAGCGAGCAGCTGGCCCGCCACATTGAAGGCGCACGCGGGGATGGGGGAGACGCCCCCGGGCTGCGGAAGCAGGAGGTTCAGCCACTCCTGGGACGCGCCCGTCTGACCGACGATGCTCAGGTCATCGCGGAGCAGCAGCACGACGGGGCCCGCCGTGGACTGGCCGGGTGCGGCCGCGACGACGGTGAAGGTGCTCGCCTGGCGTCGCCGCAGGGCCACGGTCAGCCCCGGGGCCAGGCTGTCGAGAAGGGCCAGATCCGTTGCGGTGAAGGGACGCTGTGACCACAGGTCCAGGAACCCCCAGCAGCCGAAGCGGTCTCGGAAGACGACCGAGGCCACATCGACGACCCCGTAGGCGCGCTGGGCCTCCCGCCACAGCCGGCTGTCGTCCGCGTGGTCGCCCAGCGCCGCCGCCCTGTCCAGGGACGTCCACCGGTTCATCGTTGTGAGGTACTTCAACCCCACCACCCTGGGGAGCTCCCCGAGGTCGGGAACGTGCGCCAGCGGGTCCATGCCCACCGCTGTGACCGGGTCGGTCAGCACCCAGGCGTACCAGTCGAACGACATGGAGACGCGAAGCCGGTCGAGCACCTCCGCGCGCATCTCCCGCGAGTCCGTCGCCTTGGCGCAGAGGCGTTCCACGGCCTCCTGGGTGAGAGGTGACGCCGGTGGCCGCGCCATCGCTTCAGGTTAGTGGTCCGCGACACCCCAGACAGTTGGGATACCGCCGGAGACCCGGCCGGCGCACGCTCGACGCATGAACACCCTCCGTATCGAGCACCCCGTCACCGACTACAGCGTGTGGAAGGGGGCCTTCGACCGCTTCGCAGACATGCGCAGCTCCGCCGGCGTCCGAAGCCACGTGATCCGCCGCCCCATCGACGACCCCCACTACGTCATCGCCGATCTCGACTTCGACTCCGCCCAGGAGGCGGAGGCGTTCCTCGAGACCCTGAGGACGCGCGTCTGGTCCACCCCGGCCAACAGTCCGGCGCTCGCCGGGGACCCGGTGACCCGCATCCTGGCCACCGAGGAGGGCCCGCTGTCGACGGCACCGCGCGGAGGCCTGACGGACCAGCCCAGCGCGGAACGGTAGGTCAACGGCGACCAGGGTGAACCCCTGGAGCGCCCGAGCGGAGCGCCGTCTGGAGCAGACACTGCGCCGACCAGCGCATCGACTCGACAGCCTGTGCGCGAGTCAGACCGCCGATGTCGGTGAGCCAGACCAGCGCCTCGATGCCGATGGCGCTGCGGATGGCGAGGGTCAGGCGGTGCACCCCGTCGTCGGTCAGCTGCTCCCGGACGGGCTCCAGGGCCTCGGAGATCCAGGCGATGGCCCGACCTTGGCGCAACGGCAAGCCCTCGCGTGGCCCCGGGCCGGGATCGAGCGACAGCCGGAGCATGGTGCGCTGTTGGGGCTCAGTGTCGACGATGAGGGCGGTGAAGGTCCTGACGACCTCGTCCAGCCGCTCGGCCGGGTCCTGCGACGGGTGGTCACCGAGCATCGTCCGGGCGACGGTCTCCGGGTGAGCGGCGACGAGGAGGAGCCGCTGGTTGGGGAAGTAGCGGTAGGCGGTCGCCCGGGAGATGGAGGCCGCGTCAGCGGCCGCACCGACGCTGGGGGTCCGTCCTTGCGCGACGAGCTCCCGGGCCGACGCGACCAAGGCCGCTCGGGTGCGCTTCTTCTGGTCCGAGCGGCCGCCGGACTCGTAGGGCTCGTCGGGAGTCGTTGACACGCTCCTCATGGTATGCCACTCTCATGGTGAGACATAAGTCTCATAAACTTCCCTAGAACGAAGCCGCCATGCCTGTGACCGTGGGTCCTGCCGTCGTCCGTGCCGACCTCGAGGGGGAGCGCCGCTGGTTCTTCGGCGGGGGTATGCACACCTGGAAGGTCCGCGCCGAGGAGACCAAGGGTGCGTTCTTCCTTTTCGAGGACCAGATGGAGCAGGGCAAGATGACGCCGCTGCACGTGCACCCGGACTCGGACGAGACGATGTACATGCTCGAGGGGGAGATCCTCATGCACCTCGACGGCCGACAGGAGCGGGTGGCCACTGGGGGAGTGGTCATGGCCCCACGAGGGCTTCCGCACGCGTTCATGGTGCTCTCGCCCGTCGCTCGGATGCTTTGCCTGCACACTCCGGGGTGCTGCGAGTCCTTCTACTGGGGGGCCAGCGAGCCCATCGACGGCGAGGACCTGGGGTCCGGGATCGTCGACATCGACCGGGTCAGGGCGTCTGGGGAGCACCACGGCGGCATCCAGTTCGTCGGCCCCCCGCCCTTCGAGGCCTCTCCGCCCGCTCGGGTGGTCAGGGCCGGCTGACCACCGCGGTCGCTCGGATGCCGTTCCAGGTCGTGTTCGGAGCCGCGACGTCGGTGACCGTGTAGGTCACCGAGGGGACGTTGGGGGTTTGGGACGTCGACACCGAGCAGGTCCCGGTCCGACCCGTCGTACACGACGTGGTGCCAGTGGCGCCCGACGACAGCTGCACCGTGACGGTGGCTCCCGACACGGTCACCCCGCTGGATGCGTCACGCACGGTCATCGTGGCGGTGGCGGTCCACGACTTCTTGCTCTTCGTCGCCGACCCGTTGATGCTCGCCTGCGTGGTGCCGACGGAAGGGGGCGGCGTGGCCGCGAGCCGGGTGTAGAGCAGGAGGTCGGGGGAGCCGCTGCCGAGCGAGGAGATCTTGCTTGGGGTCGCGTTGCTCGTGACCCAGCTCGCCACCTGGGCGGGGGTGGCCGCGGGACTGCCTTGGAGGAAGAGGGCAGCCGCTCCGGAGACGTGCGGTGTCGCCATCGACGTGCCGCTCTTCGACGTCGTCGCGGTGTCGCTGGCGATGGAGTCGGAGACGATGCCGCTGAACAGACCGTCGCCGCCCGGGGCGTACACGTCCAGGCAGGGGCCGAAGCTGGAGTAGAAGGCCTGGGCGTCCGACTTCGTCGTGGCCCCCACCGTGATGGCCTCGGTGACGTCGGCCGGGCTGTAGGTCGCGCACTCGTCGACGCTGTCGTTCCCCGCCGCGATGACATACGTGACTCCGGCCGCGATCGAGCCCCGGACCGCGGCGTCGAGGGCCGCGCCGTCGGTCGCGCCGCCCAGGCTCAGGTTGGCGACTGCGGGAACCACCGGGTTGAGCTGCTTCTGGCCCGTCACGTAGTCGATGCCGGCGATGACCTGAGCGTCGGTGCCGGTGCCGGTGCAGCCGAGCACCCGGACGGACTTCAGCGTGACGCCCTTCGCGACGCCGTAGGTCGACCCGCCGATAGTCCCGGCCACGTGCGTACCGTGTCCCTGGCAGTCGTTGACCGCCGTGCCGTCGTTGATCGCGTCGAAACCGGGGGTCGCGCGACCGCCAAAGTCGACGTGGCTGAACCTGATCCCCGTGTCGAGGAGGTAGACGACGACTCCGGAGCCCGTCGCGTCATAGGTGTACGAGG
>JBDSYO010000398.1:0-3359 GCA_039925625.1 Lapillicoccus sp.
CCGTCACCGTGCGGCTGACCGACACCGACGGCGTCACGCTGGCCGAGTCGGTGACCGACGACGACGGGCGGGTGGGTGACTTCGGCCCCGACCGGCTCGAGCCCGGGGTCTACCAGGTCGTCTTCGGATCCGGCGACTACTTCGCCGCCCGCCGGGTCGAGTCGTTCCACCCCGAGGTGGTGGTGCGGTTCACCGTCGCGGCCGACCAAGGGCATTACCACATCCCTCTGCTGCTGAGCCCGTACGCGTACACGACGTACCGCGGCAGCTGAGCGGCAGCTCCAGCACCGAGCCGTCGCCCCCACCCTCCACCATCCGACGAAAGGCGCTTCCGTGGCCGAGGTCATCCTCACCAGCAACCAGTACGGCAAAGCAGAGAACCGCGTGGTCCGCGTCGTACGCGACACCGCCCGTCACGAGGTCGTCGACCTCAACGTCACCTCGCAGCTGCGGGGCGACTTCGAGGCGGCACACACTCAGGGGGACAACGCCCACGTCGTCGCCACGGACACGCAGAAGAACACCATCTTCGCGTTCGCCAAGGACGGGATCTCCTCGCCCGAGCAGTTCCTGCTCCGGCTCGCCCACCACTTCACGGAGGGCTTCGAGTGGGTGACGGGCGGCCGCTGGGCGGCCGACCAGTACGGGTGGTCCCGGATCGACGACCACGACCACGCCTTCTACCGGGGCTCGCCGGAGACCCGCACGGCGGTGCTCATCCGCGACGGTGACACCGACACGATGATGTCGGGCTTCTACGGGTTGACCGTCATGAAGACCACGCAGTCCGGCTTCTCCGACTTCCCCCGAGACGCCTACACGACGCTCCAGGAGACCGACGACCGGATCCTCGCCACGGACATCTCCACGAAGTGGCGCTACAACACGCTCGACCCCGCGGACGTCGACTTCAACGCCGTCTACGCCAGCGTCAAGGAAACGATCCTCTCCGAGTTCTCCCAGGGCTACTCCAAGGCCCTCCAGCAGGACCTCTACAACATGGCCGCGGCCGTGATCGAGAAGCACCCTCAGATCGACGAGGTGAAGTTCTCCTGTCCCAACAAGCACCACTTCCTCTCCGACCTGTCCTTCTGCGGTCTGGAGAACCCCGGCGAGGTGTTCTACGCCGCCGACCGGCCGTACGGCCTCATCGAGGCGACCGTGCAGCGCAAGGGCACGCCCACGGCTGAAGCGGCCTGGGCCGGCGTCGCGGGCTTCTGCTGATTGACGGGGAGGCGTTCCGCCCGCCATACTGATTCCGAAGTACAGAAATAAGTTTCCGCAATACGAAAGAGCCACTGATGTCTCACGCGCTTCGCTTCGTCGCCAACTGCTCGATGCTGTTCACCGAACGCCCGTTGCTGGAGCGTCCGGCCGCGGCGAAGGCGGCGGGGTTCGACGTCATCGAGCTCTGGTGGCCGTGGGCCGATCAGCCGGTGCCGGCGGACGCCGACGTCGACGCCCTCATCGCCGCCGTCGAGGACGCCGGGGTGCAGCTCGCGGGTCTCAACTTCTTCGCCGGCGACCTGGCCGGCGTGGACTGCGGCGTACTGTCGATCCCCTCTCGCAGCAACCAGTTCCGCGACAACATCGACGTGACGGTCGACATCGGGGAGCGCCTGGGCACCACCGCGTTCAACGCCCTCTACGGCAACCGGGTGGACGACGCGACGCCGCAGGAGCAGGACGAGCTGGGTGCGGAGAACCTCGCGCTGGCGGCCAGAGCCGCGGCGCGCATCGGCGCGACGGTGCTCGTCGAGCCCGTCAGCGGTCCGAAGCCCTACCCGCTGCGCACCGCCGCGGACGCCGTCGCCGTCGTGGACCGCGTCCAGGCCAGCGGGTCCGGCAACGTCGGGTTCCTCTGCGACCTGTTCCACCTGGCCAACAACGGCGACGACGTGGACGCCGCGGTGGCCCGCTATGCCGACCGGGTGGCTCACGTGCAGGTCGCCGACGCCCCGGGGCGCGGGGAGCCGGGGTCGGGCACCCTGCCGATCGACCGCTGGCTCGGTGAGCTGGAGCGACGCGGCTACACCGGCTACGTCGGCCTCGAGTACAAACCCACGACGACGACCGGAGAGAGCCTCACCTGGCTCCCGGTCAGCCGTCGCGCGAGCCGCTGAAACCTTTGACCCGCAAGGAGAACCGACGATGACCACCATCGCCTTCATCGGCCTCGGCATCATGGGCAACCCCATGGCCGGCCACCTCGCCCGCGCCGGGCACACCGTGACCGGCTTCAACCGCACTCCGAAGTACGACGACCTCGAGGCCGCCGGCGGCCGGGGCGCCGACTCCGTCAGCGACGCGGTCGCCGACGCCGACGTCGTCTGCGTGATGGTGCCCGACTCGCCCGACGTGCGCGACGTGCTCGCGGGTGAGGGCGGCGTCTTCGACAGCGCCAAGCCCGGCGCGCTGCTCATCGACTTCTCGAGCATCCGGCCCGACGTGACCGTCGAGCTGGCCCAGCAGGCGCAGGAGCGCGGGTTCCGTCTCCTCGACGCGCCCGTCTCCGGCGGCGAGGCCGGCGCCAAGAACGCCGCGCTGTCGATCATGGTCGGCGGCGCCGCCGATGACTTCGCCGAGGCCAAGCCACTCCTGGACGTCGTCGGCAAGACCGTCGTGCATGTGGGCGGGAGTGGCTCCGGCCAGACGGTGAAGGCCGCCAACCAGCTCATCGTCGCCAGCAACATCCAGGCCCTCGCCGAGGCGGTGGTGTTCCTCGAGGCCTACGAGGTCGACGTCGAGGCGGCGCTCGAGGTGCTGGGGGGCGGGCTCGCCGGGTCGAGCGTCCTGCAGCAGAAGAAGCAGAACATGCTGACCGGCTCGTTCGAACCGGGTTTCCGGATCGACCTGCACCACAAGGACATGGGCATCGTGACGTCTGCCGCCCGCGAGGCCGGTGTCGTCACCCCGGTGGCGGCTCTCGTCGCCCAGCTCATGGCGGCCGCCCGGGCCAACGGCGACGGCGGGCTCGACCACTCCGCCCTGCTGCGTGGGGTCCGACGGCTCTCCGGGAAAGGGACCCCGTCATGACCCGGATGCGCGCCGCCGACGCCGCGGTCCTCATCCTCGAGAAGGAGGGGGCGACCCAGCTGTTCGGCCTCCCCGGAGCGGCCATCAACCCCTTCTACAGCGCGGTCCGCGCGCACGGCGGCCTGAAGCACATCCTCGCCCGTCACGTCGAGGCCGCCTCGCACATGGCCGAGGGCTACACCCGTGCGAAGGCCGGAAACATCGGGGTCTGCGTCGGCACCTCCGGCCCGGCCGGCACCGACATGATCACCGGTCTCTACTCGGCCTCGGCCGACTCGATCCCGATCCTCTGCCTCACCGGGCAGGCGCCGGTGGCGAAGCTG
>JBDSYO010000399.1:0-2862 GCA_039925625.1 Lapillicoccus sp.
GGGTCACGCACGGCGGGTCAGAGGAGCACGCCGTCGCGGTAGACCAGCGCCCGCCGGAACCGGACGGTGTGGCGCTCGCCCTCCGCACCGACGGCGCCGGCGTCGACGTAGGCCCGCACGGTCGTGGCGTCGTCGTCACGGGCCCCGTGGGTGCCCAGCCGGACGACGACCTCGGTGAAGTGCCCGCGCGGGATCACCCGGCCGAGCTCGGCTTCCGCCCCGGACCCGCCGTCGCGCCCGGCCGCCGTGACGACGACGTCCTCGGGGCGCACGGAGACCGTGTCGCCGTCGGCCGAGGACTGGCCCGCGTCGAGGTTGGTCGAGTCGACCGGCACGCGGACGTCGCCCAGCACCGCCCAGGTCTGTCCGCCCTCGTGCCGGATGGTCCCGGTGAGCGCGTTGGTCGCGCCGACGAAGCCTCCGACGAACGTCGTCGCCGGCGAGCTGTAGAGCTCGACCGGGGCGGCATACTGCTCGATCTTTCCGCCGTTCATCACCGCGACCCGGTCGGAGATCGAGAGGGCCTCGTCCTGGTCGTGGGTGACGACGACGGTCGTCATCCCCAGCCGTTGCTGGATCTCGCGGATGTCCTCGCGGACCCGGACGCGTAGCTTGGCGTCGAGGTTGGAGAGGGGCTCGTCGAGCAGCAGCACCTTGGGCTCCTGCACGAGCGCCCGGGCCAGGGCCACCCGCTGCTGCTCGCCGCCGGAGATCCGGGCCGGCCGGGCGTTGGTGTGGTGGGTCAGGCCGACCAGCTCGAGCACGTGGCCCACCCGGTCCTTGATCTCGCTGCCCGGCAGCTTGCGCAGCTTGAGGCCGAACGCGATGTTGTCGAACACCGACATGTGGGGCCACAGGGCGTAGTTCTGGAACACCATCGCCGTGGGGCGGCGCTCCGGGGGCAGGTCGGTCACGTCGCTGCCCTCGATGAGGATCGCGCCTTCGTCGGGTTCGAGGAAGCCGGCGACCATGCGCAGCGTCGTCGTCTTGCCGCAGCCGGAGGGGCCGAGCAGGCAGACCAGCTCGCCCTTCTCGACGACGAGGTCGAGGTTGTCGACGATGGCGCGGCCGCCGAGCACCTTGTGGACGCCCCGAAGGGTCAGCCCGCCGGCGTCGGAGGCCCCTGCCCCCGTCCGCTCCGGGACCCGGGACCGGGTGGTGGTCGGGCTGGTCACACTGGCGGAGGTCATCGGATCTGGAACCCTTCGGCGAGCTGCCCGCCCATGACGTGCTTGCGCACGAGCAGGAGCAGGACGGCGGAGGGGATGGCCAGCATGATCGAGAAGACCGCGGCCACCTGGGGCGGGTAGTTGAGCACGAGCGAGTACATCTGGGTGGGCATGGTGATGAACTCCGGGTTGCCGACCAGGTAGGTGCCCTGCGCCTCGTCGAACGACGCGAGGAACGACATGATCAGCGCGACGGTGATGCCCGGGAGCGCCAGCGGGAGCGTGATCTTGCGCAGCACCGTCAGGCGCCCTGCCCCGGCGTCGCGAGCCGCCTCCTCGTAGGACCGCGGCACTGCTGCGAACGCCGCCGCCGGGATCCAGGTCATGAAGACGACGGTGCCGAGCACGTGCACGATGACGACACCGACGAAGGTCGACATGAGGTTGAAGGCGTAGAACAGCGAGGCAAGGGCCACGAAGAGGCCCATCTTGGGGAAGGCGTTCGTGGCGAAAAGCCCGATGAGGAAGAACCGTCGTCCGGGGAACTCGAACCGCGCGAACGCGTACGCCGCGGGCAGGCAGAGCACGGCAGAGACGATCATGGTCGTCAGCGCGAACTGGAACGACAGGACGACCGAGCTCTTGAGGTTGGGGTCGGCGAAGACCGACTGCCACCACTGCAACGTCCACCCGTCGGGCAGGAGGTTGGGGTAGGTCCAGCTGGTGGCGAAGGCACGGATCCCCAGCCACCCCAGGGGTCCGAGGATGAACATGCCCATCACCAGGACGAAGAGGGTGCTCAGGACCCGCCCGAGGAGGCGGCTGCGTCCACGGCCGGTGCCAGGCCCCGCGCCGCGGTCGACGGGCGGGCGCTCGCGGACCACGGTGTCTGCCGGCACGGTGGCGGCGGGGAGGGTAGGCAGTGTCGTCATGTCAGGCCCGTCCGGTCGCGGCCGCGGTGCGGTAGTTGGCCCACACGTAGACCGCGCCGAAGCCGCCGGCCACGACGAAGACGACCACGGCCATCACGACCGACGCCTGGGGCAGGTTGTAGGAGGTGAAGTAGTCGGCCATGTCGACCCCGAGCATCTTGGGCGCGTTGGGCCCGGTGAAGTAGGGCACGGTGAACGACCCCAGTGTGCCGATCGCGGTGAAGGTGCCGGCGATGACGGTGGGCACCAGCGCCATCGGCGCGACGACGCTCCGGACCACCCGGGGTATGGAGGCGCCCGCGTCGCGCCCCGCCTCGATGAGCGCGTCGGGCACGCCCTGCACCCCCGAGACGACCATGAGCGTGGCGAAGGGCAGGTTGGTCCAGACCAGCCCGATGACGACGGCGGTCGTCGTGTAGCCCCACACCGGTGCGGTGAGCCCGACGTGCGAGGCGACCGAGCGCAGGAAGCCGTCGCTGGAGTAGAAGGTGAGGATCGCCCACGACGCGATGACGACGGGGATGAACATCGGGACCACGGCGAGCGCCGAGAGCACCCGCGAGGCCCACGTGTCCCTCAACCGCACGTAGAGGGCGATGACCCAGGCCAGCACGAGCACGATGACGGTCGTCAGCAGCGCGACGACGACGGTCACGACGAGGTCGCGACGGAAGCGGTCGTCGGCGAAGAGCTGGGAGTAAGCACCCGGGCTCTGCTTCCACCACGCGTCGACCGTCACCTGGTCCTTGGCGATGAGGCCG
>JBDSYO010000400.1:0-3189 GCA_039925625.1 Lapillicoccus sp.
CGCGCACCTTGCCGCGCTCGCGGGTGAGCAGGGTGATGATGCGATCGGCCTCACCCAGCTGGTGGGTGCGCAGGACGACGGCTTCGTCACGGTAGAGCGGCACGGGTCCATCCTCTCCCAGGGGACACCCCGTCCGTGGGAGGCCGGGTTCCTCGAACAGGCGTTCGACTCTAGGCGTATGCTTCACGCATGGCGTTCACGCTCCAGGGCTCGCTGCTCGACCTCGCCGACGACATCTCGCTGCATGACCTGGGCTCCGGCCTGCGCCGCCGCCCGTTGTCGGCCGGGGCGTGGGTCGACCTGAGGCCGGGCTGGCTCGCCGGCGCCGACGCGCTCTTCGAGGCGCTGCTGGACGACGTACCCTGGCGGGCCGAGCGGCGGCAGATGTACGACACCGTGGTCGCCGTCCCCCGGCTGCTCGCGTTCTACGGCGAGGGTGAGCCGCTTCCCCACCCGCTGCTCGACGAGGCGCGCGACGCCCTCAGTGAGCACTACGAGGCCGAGCTCGGCGAGCCCTTCGTCACCGCGGGCCTGTGCCTCTACCGCGACGGGCGCGACAGCGTCGCGTGGCACGGCGACCGGATCGGGCGGTCGACGACGCAGGACACGATGGTCGCGATCCTCTCGGTCGGCAGCGCCCGGCCGTTGCTCCTTCGCCCGCGCGACGGGGGCGCCGCGACGGTGCGGCTCCCCGCCGGCCACGGCGACCTGCTCGTCATGGGCGGCTCGTGCCAGCGCACGTGGGACCACGCCATCCCCAAGACGAGCAAGGACGTCGGGCCGAGGATCTCGATCCAGTTCCGGGTCCGCGGCGTCCGCTGACGCAGCGCTCCCACCTCAGGGTCTTCCTACGCTCCCAGGAGGAGTGCCGGGCACGCCCGCCCGAGACATGAGGAGCGCAGCGCACGGAATCCCGTGCGCTGTGCTCCTCATGTTCGCGGGAACGGTGTCCTGCGCTCCTATTGGGTGGGAAGCGGGGCCACGCAGGTCGGACGGGTCCACGTCGTCGTCGCCTCGACGGCCCAGCCGTAACCCTGGCGGCGCAGGACGACGACCGCGTCGGACCGCTCGTCGGCGACGATCGCGGACCCGCCGACGAGACCGGCCCACCGGGGCCAGGACCCACCGCAGGGGTCGACCGACACGAGCCGGGCCGTCCGGGCGTCCACGCTCAGCGTCGCCACCGTATCGTCGCCACGCTGCGACACCAGCACGGTGCGCTCGTCGTCCGCCAGGGCCACCTCCGCGGCCGTGTTCTCAGTGTCGGCGTCGGCGGCCCGGGCCGACACCGTCTGGAGCACCTCCAGGCGGGGGCCCGTGACGCGGCATACCGACAGCGTCGACGAGAGCTCGCCGACGACGTACGCCGTCCGCCCGTCGCGGGTCAGTACGAGGTGACGCGGGCCGGTTCCGGGCGGGAACGGCGACCGGGCGATCTCGGTCAGCCGACCGGACACCGGGTCGAGCGCGTAGGCGTGCACGACGTCGAGGCCGAGGTCGCAGACCAGCACCGTGCCGTCGGGGGCGAAGACGGCCTGGTGCGCGTGCGGGCGGTCCTGGCGGTCCGCCACGGGTCCGGTCTCGCCCTCGGGTGCGACCAGCTCGACGCGCTCCCCCAGCGACCCGTCCTCGCGCACGGGATGCACCGAGACCGACCCCGAGCTGTAGTTGGCCGCGAGGAGCCAACCGCCGTCGGGGCTCAGCGCGAGGTGACACGGGTCGGCCCCGCCCGTGCTCCGGGTGCCGAGCGGCCGCCACGGCAGCTCCGCCGTGACCGCCCACGCCCCGACGCGGCCCTCGGCGGACTCCAGCGCGGCGTACACGAAGCGCCCGTCGGCCGACGGAAGCACCCACGAGGGGCTGGCCGCCTCGGCGGCCGACCTGGGCTCACCGAACCGGGACCCGTCGAGCTCATGGAGGTCGACGACACCGATAGCCGGCCCGTACCCCCCGAGGACGAGCCGCATCAGCCGGCGGCCACGGCGTCGCGCTGGGCCCGGTTGACCGCCGACACCACGGCCTTGAGCGAGGCGGTGACGATGGACGAGTCCAGCCCCACGCCCCAGAGCACCCGGTCGCCGACCGCGCACTCGACGTAGGCCGCGGCCCGGGCGTCGCCACCGGCGGAGAGGGCGTGCTCCTGGTAGTCCAGCACCCGCACGTCGACGCCGAGCTCGGAGAAGGCGCGCGTGAAGGCCGCGATGGGACCGTTGCCGGCCCCCTCGACGGCGACCTCCCGGCCGTCGTCGGTGAGCCGGACGAACAGCCGGCTGCCCCCGTCGACGCTGGAGTCGGACCGGAAGTCGAGCAGCCCGAACCGGCCCCACGGCCCCTGGGTGGACGGGAGGTACTCGTGCTCGAACTTGCGCCACAGCTCGGCCTGCGAGACCTCGCCGCCGTCGTGGTCGGCGTCCTTCTGCACCACTCCGGAGAACTCGATCTGGAGGCGGCGCGGCAGGTCGAGCTGGTGCTCCGACTTCATGATGTAGGCGACCCCGCCCTTGCCGGACTGGCTGTTGACCCGGACGACCGCCTCATAGGTGCGGCCGATGTCGTGCGGGTCGACCGGCAGGTAGGGGACGGCCCACGGGATGTCGTCGACGCCGACCCCGGCGGCCGCCGCGTCCTTCTCCAGCCACTCGAACCCCTTCTTGATGGCGTCCTGGTGGGACCCCGAGAAGGCGGTGTAGACGAGGTCACCGCCCCAGGGGTGACGCTCGCCGACCGGCAGCTGCGTGCAGTACTCCACCGTGCGACGCACCTCGTCGATGGCCGAGAAGTCCACCTGCGGGTCGATGCCCTGCGTGAAGAGGTTCATGCCCAGGGTGACCAGGCAGACGTTTCCCGTGCGCTCGCCGTTGCCGAACAGGCAGCCCTCGATGCGGTCGGCGCCGGCGAGGTAGCCCAGCTCGGCCGCCGCGACGCCGGTGCCGCGGTCGTTGTGCGGGTGCAGGGAGACGACGATCGACTCGCGCCGGTCGAGGTGGCGCACCATCCACTCGATGGAGTCGGCGTAGACGTTGGGCGTCGCCATCTCCACCGTGGCCGGCAGGTTGATGATGAGCTGGTGGTCGGGCGTCGGGTCGATGACGTCGATGACCTCGTTGCAGATGCGCACCGCGAACTCGAGCTCGGTGCCGGTGTAGGACTCGGGCGAGTACTCGTAGTAGACGTCGGTGTCGGGCACCG
>JBDSYO010000401.1:0-3585 GCA_039925625.1 Lapillicoccus sp.
CTCAAGTTCCTCATGGCCGACTGGGGCCCGGAGAAGTTCCGCGAGGTGCTCGAGAAGGACTACCTCGGCCGGGCGCTCCTCGACGGGCCGGCACCGACGCCCCAGCCCGCCCACCGCCGCGACCACATCGGCGTGCACGAGCAGAACGACGGCCTGCGCTGGGTCGGGGTCGCCCCCGTGGCCGGCCGGGTCAGCGGCGATGTCCTCGCCGCGGTGGCCGAGCTCGCCACCCGCTACGCGTCGGGCCGGATCCGCCTCACCGCCCACCAGAAGCTGCTCGTCCTCGACGTCCCGCAGGAGGACGTCGCGGCCCTCGAGGCGGCGCTGGGCGAGGTGGGGCTGTCCAGCCGGCCGAGCGAGTTCCGCCGGGGCGTACTTGCGTGCACCGGCATCGAGTTCTGCAAGCTCGCACTCGTCGAGACCAAGGCCCGGGCGCGCACCGTCGTCGAGGAGCTCGAGCGACGGCTGCCCGAGTGGGACGCCCCGCTGACCATCCACGTCAACGGCTGCCCGAACTCCTGCGCCCGGTTCCAGGTGGCCGACGTCGGCCTCAAGGGCCTCGTCATGACCGACGACGCCGGCGAGACCGTCGAGGGGTTCCAGGTCCACCTCGGCGGCAGCCTCGGCGACGACCCCCAGCTGGCGCGCAAGACCCGTCAGCTGCGGGTCACCGCCGACGAGGTGCCCGACTACGTCGAGCGGCTCGGGCGGCGCTACCTCGACCAGCGGGGGAGCGCCGACGAGAGCTTCGCCTCCTGGGCCCGCCGCGCCGACGAGGATGCGCTGCGATGAGCCGGGCCGCCACTCCGCTCCACTGCCCGTTCTGTGGCGACGAGGACCTGCGCCCCGTCGAGGACGACGCCGCCGCCTGGTCCTGCCGCGCCTGCGCCCACGTCTTCAGCGTCAGCCTCCTGCGCGTCGACCACGCCTCGATCCCCGCCCACCGCGACGCCTCTCACTCCCCAGCAGGAGGTGCCGCATGACCACCCTCACGACGAGCCGCACCACCGACGACCTGCGCGCCCTCGCGGCCGCCGGTGCCGCCCAGGTGGGCGAGGCGGGCACTGGAGCCGGCCCCGAGGCGTACGAGCAGCGGCTGGAGACCACCCGAGCGGCCCTGCGCTGGTCCGCGGAGACGTTCGGCGCCGACCTGACCGTCGCCAGCTCCATGGGCGACGAGATCCTGGTCCACCTCGTCGGCACGACGATCCCCGACACCGACGTGTTCTTCCTCGACACGGGCTATCACTTCGCGGAGACGCTGGGCACGCGCGACGCGTACGCCGCGATGCTGCCGATCCGCATGCGGACCGTCCTTCCTCTCACCACGGTCGCGCAGCAGGACGCCCAGTACGGCCCGCGGCTGCACGACCGCAACCCCGACCAGTGCTGCGCCATGCGCAAGGTCGAGCCGCTCGAGCGCGCGCTGTCCGGACATCCCGCGTGGGTCACCGGTATGCGCCGCGAGGACGCCCCGACGCGTACCGACATCGGTGTCGTCTCGTTCGACGAGCGGCGCGGGATGGTCAAGCTCAACCCGATCGCGGCGTGGACCGCGGACGACGTCGAGCGCTACACCCGGGAGCACGGGGTCTTCGAGAACCCCATGCGCCAGATCGGGTTCGCCTCCATCGGGTGTGCGCCGTGCACCCGCGCCGTCGCTGACGGTGAAGACCCTCGCGCGGGACGCTGGTCCGGTCGCGCCAAGACCGAATGCGGGTTGCACACATGACCGCTCTCCTGCCTGACCTACGGCACCGCCGGCTCCCCACCCGGTCGCCGGACGCGCTGACCCTCGACCACCTCGACCACCTTGAGGCGGAGGCGATCCACATCTTCCGTGAGGTGGCGGGTGAGTTCGAGCGGCCCGTCGTGCTGTTCTCGGGCGGCAAGGACTCGGTCGTCATGCTGCACCTCGCGCTCAAGGCGTTCGCCCCGGCGCCCCCGCCGTTCACGCTGCTGCATGTCGACACGGGCCATAACTTCCCGGAGGTGCTCGACTACCGCGACGAGACGGTCGCGCGCCTGGGGCTGCGGCTCGTCGTCGCCGACGTTGTGGACTACCTTGCCGACGGCCGCCTGCGCGAGCGCCCCGACGGCACCCGCAACCCGCTGCAGACCGTTCCGCTACTCGACGCCATCGAGGCCCACCGGTTCGACGCGGTCTTCGGCGGCGGCCGCCGCGACGAGGAGAAGGCCCGTGCGAAGGAACGGGTGTTCAGCCTCCGTGACGCGTTCGGCGCCTGGGACCCGCGACGCCAGCGGCCCGAGCTGTGGGAGCTCTACAACGGCCGGCACGCCCCCGGTGAGCACGTGCGCGTCTTCCCGCTGTCCAACTGGACCGAGCTCGACGTCTGGCGCTACATCGAACGCGAGCGTATCGAGCTGCCCGCGCTCTACTACGCGCACGAGCGCGAGGTGTTCCAGCGCGACGGCATGTGGCTCGCCCCGGGCGGTTGGGGCGGCCCGCGCCCGAGCGAGTCGGTCGAGACCCGCACCGTGCGCTACCGCACCGTGGGGGACATGAGCTGCACCGGCGCCGTCGAGTCGACCGCGCGCGACACCGGTGAGGTCATCGTCGAGCTCGCCGCGTCGCGCCTGACCGAGCGTGGCGCCACCCGCGCCGACGACCGGATGTCAGAGGCGGCCATGGAGGACCGGAAGAAGCAGGGCTACTTCTGATGGGACTGGCGCCCTCCGCGTCCGACATCACGCCCGCGGGCGCGTCGGACGCTCCTCGTCACGACCTGCTCCGGCTGGCCACGGCCGGCAGCGTCGACGACGGCAAGTCCACGCTCGTCGGACGGCTGCTCCACGACACCAAGTCCGTCCTCGCCGACCAGCTCGCCGCCGTCGAGCGGGCCAGCCGCGACCGGGGCCTGGACACCACCGACCTGGCCCTGCTGACGGACGGCCTGCGCGCCGAGCGCGAACAGGGCATCACCATCGACGTCGCCTACCGGTACTTCTCCACGCCCACCCGGTCCTACGTCCTCGCCGACACCCCGGGCCACGTCCAGTACACGCGCAACATGGTCACGGGTGCGTCCACCGCCGAGCTGGCGCTCATCCTCGTCGACGCGCGGCACGGCGTCGTCGAGCAGACCCGCCGGCACCTCGCGGTCACCGGGCTGCTCGGGGTGCGGCACGTCGCGCTCGCCGTCAACAAGATGGACCTCGTCGGCTGGGACGAGGACGTCTTCGACCACCACGTCGCGACGTTCGTCTCCCTCGCCTCCGGGTTCGGCATCCCCGACGTGCAGGCGGTGCCGGTCTCGGCGCTCCACGGCGACAACGTGGTCGACCGCTCGTCCCACGCCCCCTGGTACGCCGGGCCCACGCTGCTGGAGTACCTCGAGTCGGTGCCGGTCGGCACCGACCCCTCGTCGCAGCCCCTCCGCATGCCGGTGCAGTACGTCATCCGCCCGCGCAGCGCCGAGCACCCCGACTACCGGGGGTATGCCGGTCGCCTGGCCTCCGGGGTCGTCCGACCGGGCGACGCCGTGGTCGTGCTCCCCGCCGGTCTGCACACGACGGTCGTCGGGATCGACCGCGCCGCCACCCCGGGTGAGCCCGGTCAGCCCG
>JBDSYO010000402.1:0-6291 GCA_039925625.1 Lapillicoccus sp.
ACGCCCGAGTGGTTGGTCTGGACGAGGTCTGCGGCCTTCTGCACGTAGTCGTAGCCGTAGCCGCCGTTGAAGATCACCGCGTCGACCGACGAGCCGTCGGCGAGGCCGAACGGGTTGGTCGAGGACCCCGCGCTGGTCGACGCGCCGCCGGCGGCGGCGCCCCCGGACGTCGCGGTGCCGGAGCTGGCACAGGAGGCGAGCGCGCCGCCCAGTGGCAGGAGCGCGGCCGCGGCGAGGGAGCCGCGCATGAAGGTTCGACGGTCGATCCCCGTCTTCTCGGTGCTCATCGTCTGGGGCTGCCTTTCGCGTGGGTGAAGAAATGATGGGGTGAGTCGGTGGCGGCGGCCTAGCCTGTCCGCTTGATCCGCGCGCCGTAGCGGGCCTCGAGGGCGTGGTTGTGCTCGTCACCTCCAGGGATGTTGGCGGAGATGTAGACCGGGGGGGTCTCGCCGCCGGCGGCGATCCGCTCGGCCGCGCCGATGGTGAGCAGCTGGGCGATGTAGGCGGCCGTCATGGAGGAGACCGCACCGACCCCTATCCCCTGGCCCACCCCGATCGTGGTGTCGCCGTAGGGCGCCCGGTTGTCGATGACGACGTCGGCGATCTCGCTGAGCCGCTGGCCGCTCGGGTGCTTGGGGGTGACCGCGTTGGTGTGCTCGAGGCTGGTCACGGCGATGACGGGGTGTCCTTCGGCCTTCGCGCGCAGCGCCACCCCGACGACCGAGCCGTTGACCCCGGAGTTGGAGGCGATGAGGAAGACGTCGGCGGGGTCGAGGGTGGACAGGGCGAAGAGCTCGTCCACCACGCCCTCGTCACGCTCGAGAGAGGCTCCGGAGAGCACCGATGCGTCGCGTGAGCCGAACAGGACGATGTCGCGCAGGGCCATGGCCCGGGTCGGGATGAAGCCTCCGGCGCGGCCGGCGACCTCCATCGCGAAGGCCTGCGAGTGCCCGGTGCCGAACGCCTGAAGCACCCCGCCCCCCCGGATCGACGCGACGAGGAGGTCGATAGCCGGGTCCAGACCGCCGGCCGCGGCGTCGTCGGCCACCGCCTGGAGCCGGGTGGACACCTCGTGGTGGAACTGCGCGAACGAGCTCGTCATCGGGTCTCCCGTGGGGCAGGTCGCCGGTGGGGGGCCACGGCGGCGGCGGACGCCGCGAGAGTGGTGGTCGTCCGGGCGAAGTTCTGCTGCGCCACGACGAGGTACAGCAGGTCGAGGGCGAACAGCTGAGCGTGCTTGGCCGACAGGTCGTCGGGCCTGAGGTACTCGTCCGGCGCCATCGTGGCGATGTGGATGTCGGAAACCGCGGCCAAGCGGGACTCGGGGTTGCTGGTGAGCGCTACGGTCAGCGCGCCGGACGACCTGGCCTGGGCCAGCATCTCGATCGTCTCGATGGTGCGCCCGGTGTTGGAGATGGCGATGGCCACGCTGTCGGCGTCGAGCAGGGCCGCGCTGGTGAGCCCGTCGTGGACCTCGCACCAGGCGTGGGCGTTGATCCCGATCCGGTAGAAGCGCGCCTGCGCCTCCGTTGCCATGAAGGCGCTGCCGCCGATGCCGTAGATGTCGACCCGCGACCTTGTCGCGACGGCCCGGGCGACTCGGACGACATCGGGCAGGACCATGGACTCCGACGTCGCCTGCAGCGCCACGAGGTGGGACTGGGTGAGGGTGCGCAGCACCTCCCCCGGCGGGTCCTCCGGACCGAACGCCTTGCCGATGTCGACCCGCCACGTCTCGTCGGCGCGCAGGCGTCCGGCATCGGCAGCCACGCCGACCCGGAAGGGGACGTACCCCGCATACCCGATGAGCCGGCAGAACCGCGTGACGGTGGCGGGCGAGGTGCCGGCCCGGGCCGCCAGCTCGGTGATCGACATCTCGAGGGGCGCGAGCGGCTCCTCGAGGAGCAGCGTGGCCAGCTTGGCCATCGTGCCCGACATCCGCGAGACGTTGGCCTGGATGCGGCTGTGCACCCCCACCGGGGCCGGGGTCGGCGTCGGTGTCGGGGGCGGTTGCGCCGCGGTCAGCGTGGTCACAGATGAAAATCCGTCTCAGGTGCAGGAGTGTTTGCTGAAAAGTATTCTCATGCGTCGCGACGCTCGATGGGTTGCGGTGCGATAACAATGCGGCCCAGGGAAATCCCAGGGAATCCCCAGCCGGCGGCCAGACTCGGTGTGGCGGTCGTCGGCCTACAGTCCGAACCGGGGGCACCGACCAGTGCCCCGTTTCCATGACTGGCGCCAACCGCGCCGGAAGAGGTGTGCATGTCCACACGTACCAGCTCCTCCACCACCCGCAGGCCGGTGCTCGCCGCCGGGCTCACGGCCGTCGCCGTCGCCGCGGCGGCCCTCGTCGGCAGCTCCGCCGCCGCGGCAGCTCCCACGGCGTCCGGGGCTTCCTCGGGCGCGAGCGGCGCCGTGTCCTACCTGGGCGTCAAGGCGGACGAGTCCGCCTTCCACGCGGCCGCGCCGGGCGAGACAGGCGTGGCCTGCCAGCGACCGGCACCCGACGGCCGGGTCTCCGCCTACGTGCACTGCTACACCCCCGACCAGATGCGCGCCGCCTACGGACTGGGCCCGCTGGCCTCGAGCAACGACGGAGCGGGACAGACCATCGTGCTCGTCGACTCCTACGGGAGCCCGACCGCCGCTGCGGACCTGGCGTTCTTCGCGGCGACGTTCGGCGGCCCCACCCCGAGCTTCGAGCAGGTGTTCCCCATCGGTACCCCCAACACCGCAGGGGCTACCGGCAAGGGCAGTGGCACCTCGGGGCCGACGGCGGCCGAGGGCTGGGCCGGTGAGGCCACGCTCGACATCGAGTGGGCATACGCCATCGCCCCCAAGGCCCACATCGTGCTCATGGGGGTCAACCCCGCTGAGACCCAAGGGGTGCAGGGCCTGCCCAACCTCATGAGGGCGATGGACTGGGGCATCAGCACCTACCCGTCCGGCACGGTGTTCTCGATGTCCTTCGGCACCGACGAGTCGGCGTTCGCCGGTGCGGCGGCGCAGCAGTTCGCCCGGTTCGACCAGACGTTCAAGCGGGGCCAGACCAAGGGCGACACGTTCTTCGCCAGCTCGGGGGACAACGGGTCGGTCGGGGTCACCCGGGCCCACCACCAGACGGCGACGTCTCCCGACCCGCAGGTGAGCTACCCCAACGTCTCGCCCTACGTCACGTCGGTCGGCGGCACCCAGCTGCAGTCCGGCTGGACCTGGAACCCGGTGGAGGACAAGCCGTTCAACGCCGACGGCACCCGTAACCCGCTGTACTGGCAGTGGACCGCCGGCGGCCTGTCCGAGCCGGTCTGGAACGAGAGCTGGGCCGGTATCGGCACCGGTGGCGGCATCTCCAAGGTGTACGCGCGGCCGGCCTACCAGGCGCCCGTCGCCTCCGTGGTCGGCACCCACCGCGGCGTTCCCGACCTGTCGTGGAACGCGGCGGTCAACGGCGGCACCCTCGTCTACCGCTCGTTCTTCCCGGCCATCGACGGGCCGCCCAGCTGGGCCGTCTACGGCGGCACCTCGGCGGCCTCGCCGCAGGCGGCGGCCATGACGGCGATCGTCAACCAGTCGCGCAAGGTGGCGAACAAGGCACCGATCGGTGACCTCAACGCGGCGATCTACGGGTCAGCCGCCGTGCAGACCGGGGGCTTCCGTGACATCGTCCCCGTCAAGGACGGCACGACGCCGAGCGGCTTCCTGCACAACAACCGGATGTGGGACACCGGGGCCGACGGCTTCGTCACCCCCAACCCCGTGCCGGGCTACGAGACCACGGCGGGCTACGACCTGACGACCGGCTGGGGCAGCCCCCTGGCACCGGGATACGTGTCGACGCTGACCGCCCTGAAGTAGCTCCACCGACAGCGCGAGGCGCGTGGCCCCCGTCCGGGCCACGCGCCTCGTGCGTGCGAGGTCGGAACCCGGCCGAGAGGGCCGGCGGCGGCACGGTCGGGCCGCCGGATGGCGGCATAGAGTTCCCCCAGGTTTGCAGGCGAGTGGGGAGTGGAATTCGATGGCCGTTCAGCCGAGCGATGACGAGCGGCAGTGGGCGGCGGACAAGCGCGACTTCGTCGCTGACCGGAGAGATGAGCTCGCGGCTCGGAGGGACGCGGCCGACGACGCGAGAGACCTCACGGCCGACGCTCGCCAGTCGCTGTTGGACGAGCGGCACGACCAGCAGGAGGCCCGGGCGGCCGAGCTGGAGCTCCCGCTCGACAGTGCCGCAGTGGCGCAGGAGGTGGCTCGTCGCCACGCCGACGAGGAAGCCGACGAGAACCGTGAGCAACGGCGGACCGAACGCACTCTCGCCGGTCGCGCCCGTGACGAGGCGACGGCGCGACGGCTGGAGGCCACCCCGGTCACGGGACTGGCGTCGGCGTTCGCCGCCATCGCCGGGTATCTCTACGCCGCGGACTCGTTCGACGGCGTTCTGGAGCGGATCGCTGAGACCGCGGTGAACACCGTCGCCGGGTGCCAGATGGCCAGCGTCACGCTCAGTGCGCACGGGGCCCATGAGACGGCCGCGACGACCGACCCGGCTGCGTCGGCCGTCGACCGGGCGCAGTACGACACCGAGGAGGGCCCCTGCCTCGATGCCGTGCAGGTGCCGATCGTGTACGCCCGCTCGTTCCCTGACCCCCGCTGGCCGGCGCTCGGGTCCCGCCCCACTCATCTGGGTGCCCACTCAGCCGCCTCCTTCAGCCTGGCCACGGCGACCGATGCCAGCGCGGGGATCGCCGGATCGTTGAACACCTACGGCGCCCAGCCGGATGCGTACAGCGACGAGGCGCAGCAGATCGGGCTGATCCTGGCCGCGCATGCCGCGACGGCCGCGGGAGCCGTCCGGGAACGCGACGCCCTAACGACCCTCGCCGAGACCCTGAACCAGGCCCTCCTGTCGCGAGACGTCATCGGCCAGGCCAAAGGGATCCTCATGGAGCGGCTCAAGGTCACCCCCGAGGACGCGTTCGACCTCCTGCGTACAGCCTCGAACCGGCTGAACCAGAAGCTCCACCTCGTGGCGGCCACGCTGACGGAGACGGGTGCGCTCGCCCCTCCGAGATAGACAGGTCGGGGAGCCGGTCCCGTACCCTCGCGTTCCTCGGCGCCGGCCGTCGGCGTCCGACCAGCCGCCGACGTGCGCCTTACGTGTGGAGCTGAGGGGACTCGAACCCCTGACCCCCTCCATGCCATGGAGGTGCGCTACCAGCTGCGCCACAGCCCCGTACATCCCCTCTGCGGGAACGCCGAGAGTCTAGTCATCGAGGCGACGCGCGCCCAAATCCCCCGCGGTTCGTGCGGTCCCGGTACGGATTTCGGCGCGGTTCAGAGCACGACCGGATGAGGGGGGCCGAGGTTCCAGGCGTCGATCCGCCAGCGGGCCGGCACCGGCGCCCCGGAGACCGGCCGGGCCTCGGCGAGCACCGCCCAGTGCGCGTTGTCGAGGCCCCCCAGCACCTGCAGGGCCAGCATCTCGTCCAGCCCCGTGAGGGCGGCGACCCCGGCCCGCCCCGAGACGCCGTGGCCCACGACGACGGCGACCCGTCCCGGGTCGAGACCGGCGGCGACGTCCGTCAGGGCCGCCGCGACGCGGACGGCGAGCTCGGCGACGGTCTCGCCGGTGGCGCCACGCCGCACGTCCTCGCCCCGGCGCATGGCCGCGAGCAGCTCGGGATGGCTCTGCCGCACCTGCGCGGTGCTGCGACCCTGCCACTCCCCCACGTCGACCTCCCGCAGCCGGGGGTCGAGGCGTACGGGCAGCCCGCACGCCTCGCCGATCGCGGCCGCGGTGTCTCGAGCCCGCTCGAGGTCGGAGGAGACGACCACCTGCGGCCGGTATGCCGCGAGAGCCGGGGCCGCGCGCAGCGCCTGCTCCCGCCCGACGTCGGACAGGGACGAGTCGCGGTGCCCCTGCCAGATGCCGGCCGCGTTGTCGAGCGTCTGCCCGTGCCGGACGACGACGAGACGCCGCGTCGCGGCTTCGCTCACGGGGCGGGGACGACCGACAGGTCGACCAGCGGGCAGTCCTTCCAGAGCCGCTCGAGCTGGTAGAACTCCCGCTCGTCGGCGTGCTGGACGTGCACGACGATGTCGCCGAAGTCGATGAGCACCCATCGGCCCTCGCGCTGGCCCTCGCGGCGGATCGGCTTGCAGCCGTGGTCGCGCAGCCGGTCCTCGATCTCGTCGACGATGGCGCCGACCTGGCGTTCGTTGCCCGCCGACGCGATGACGAACACGTCGGTGAGCGCGAGCTGTTCGCTGACGTCGATGGCGATGACGTCCTGGGCG
>JBDSYO010000403.1:0-2945 GCA_039925625.1 Lapillicoccus sp.
ACGTCTCCGACCAGCCACTGCAGGAGGTCCAGCGTGTGGATCGCCTGGTTGATGAGCACCCCACCGCCACTGCGCCGGCGCTGGCCCCGCCACGGCTTGGCGGCGTAGTACTCGGGGGTGCGATGCCAGACCACGGTGGCCGCCCCGCCCAGCACCGCGCCGAGCTCACCCGTGTCCAGGAGGGCCCGCACGTGCTGCGCGGTCGCGTTGTAGCGGTTCTGCAGGCATACGGCCACGACACGGTCGGGGTGGGCGGCAGCGGCCGCCACCACCCGCTCCGCCTCGGCCACCGTGTGGGCGACCGGCTTCTCCATGACGATGTCGCAGCCGGCGGCCAGTGCGTCGACCACGGGGTCGGCGTGCTGGTCGTGGGGCGTGCACACGTGCACGACGTCGGGTCGCACCGAGGCGAGGAGTTCGCGGTGGTCCGCGAAACCGGCTACGCCCCAACGCTCCTGCGCCGCTGCCAGCGCCGAGGCGTCAGGGTCGCAGACGGCCACGAGCTCGACGTCGGGCATCGCCTCGACGGCGGCCAGGTGCACCGCGGAGATGTCGCCGCACCCGATGACCGCGGCGCGCGTCACGACGTCGCCTGGGACTCGAGCTCGGTGACCTGGCGTTCGACGAGGGCCGCCACCTCGGCATCGTCGACGCCGAGCCACACCAGCACCGCCGCGACGGCGTCATTGACGTCCCCGGCGGCCAGCGGCACGACCGTGTCGGACTGCACGTCGTTGACCGGGGCGCCGTGTCCGCGCAGGTGCGCGACCCAGGCGGCGATGACCCGTGTCGCCCCGGACGGCAGCTCGCCGTCGGCCCGGGCGGCCCGCAGGGCGGGCAGGACCCGGATCGGAATCTTCTGCGAGCCGTCAGCCGCGATCTGGGCCAGCAGGTGGCGCATCCGCGGGTTCTCGAACCGGTCGACGAGTGCCTGGCGGTAGGCGTCGAGCTCGTCGGCGGGCAGGGGGAGGTGGCGCACGGCGTCGGTCCACCACTCGTCCACCCAGCCGCGGACCTCCGGGTCGGCCATCGCGTCGGCGACCGTCTCGTGACCGCGAACCGACCCGGCGTACGCGAGCAGGGAGTGGGCACCGTTGAGCAGCCAGAGCTTCCGGGTCTCGAACGGGTGGATGTCGTCGACGAACCGCGCGCCGGCGTCTTCCCAGCGCGGCCGCCCACCGGGGAAGTCACCGCTGAGCACCCACTCCGTGAACGGCTCGGTCACGACGACGGCCCGGTCGTCGACACCGGTCAGCCGGCGCACCTCGTCGAGGTCGGCGTCGGTGGTGCGCGGCGTGATCCGGTCGACCATGGTCGTCACGAAGGAGACGTGGTCGTCGACCCACGCCGCGAGCTCGGGGTCGACGCGGCCGGCCAGGTCGCGCACGACCTCCGCCACCATGGCCCCGTTCTCGGGCACGTTGTCGCAGGGCACCACGGCGAGCGGGCCGGCCCCGGCGTCGCGGCGGGCGCGGAGGCCGTCGACGAGCCGGCCGGGCGTGGTCGTCGCCACACCCTCGACGTCACCGGTGAGGACCGCGAGGTCGTGGCGCACCGCCTCGGACCCGAGGTCGAGGCGACCCGACTCGTCGCGCCGGTAGCCGGCCTCGGTGACGGTCGTCGTGACGACGGCGACATCGGGGGAGGCGAGGTAGGCCCGAAGGGCGTCGACGTCGTCGCCCGGGTGCACCGCCGTGAGCGCACCGACCACCTCGGGCTCACTGGCCCCGGGGCCGCGGACGAGCAGGGTGTAGAGGCCGTCCTGCTCGCCGAGCACGTCCGCGACCGTCGCGGAGCGCCCGGTGAACGCGGCATACCCCCAGTCGGCGGCATCCGAGGCGTGCTCGGTGTACCAGGCCTGGTGGGCGCGGAAGAAGCCGCCCACGCCGAGGTGGACGAGGCGCACCGGCGCCGCGGGGCGCCCGGCGCCGGACCGGGAGAGCCGCGGCGCGGGGTTGTCGGTGGTCCTGGGGCTGGGCGCGGTCACAGCTTGAAGACCTTTCGGGGGATGCTCGTGACGAGGTCGACGGCCGTCTCCATGGCCTCGTCCTCGTCGAGCCGGTGTTCGGTGACGAGCCGCGCCAGGTAGCCGCTGTCGAGGCGCCGCGACATGTCGTGCCGGGCGGGGATCGAGCAGAACGCACGAGTGTCGTCGATGAACCCCGACGTCCGGTAGAACCCCGCCGTCTCGGTGACCGAGGCCCGGAACCGGGTGATCGCCTCGGGGGCGTCGAGGAACCACCACGGCACCCCGGCGTACACCGCGGGGTAGAAGCCGGCGATGGGCGCGATCTCCCTCGAGAAGGTGGTCTCGTCGACCGTGAAGAGGACGAGATGGAACCCCTCGGCGTCGCCGAAGCGCTCGAGCAACGGCTGCAGCCCGCGGGTGAACTCGGTCGCGACGGGGATGTCGTTGCCGCTGTCGGGCCCGTAGGCCGCGAACGTCGGGCCGTGGTGGTTGCGGTGGACGCCCGGATGCAGGGTCATGACCAGGCCGTCCTCGACCGACATCCGGGCCATCTCCACGAGCATGTGGCGGCGCAGGGCGGTGGCCTCCGGCGGGGTGACCGTGCCGGTGAGAGCCGCGCTGTAGATGCGAGCGGCCTCGGCGGGCTCGAGCTCGAGCGTGACGACGTCGACATGGCTGTGGTCGGCGGAGACCGCGCCCTGCTCCTTGAAGTAGGCGCGACGCTGCGCCAGCGCCCGGAGGTAGCCGGCGAAGTCGCCGGTGTCCTCGCCGGACGTCTCGGCGAGCGACCGCATGAGCCGGGGGAAGTCGGGGCCGACCGGCTCGAGGTAGCGGTCGGGACGGAAGGTGGGCACGACGCGGCCGTCGAAGGCGTCGTCCGCGGCGATGGCCCGGTGGTACCTCAGGTCGTCGCACGGGTCGTCGGTCGTTGCGAGCACGTCGATGCCGAAGCTCTTGAAGAGGGCCCGCGGCCGGA
>JBDSYO010000404.1:0-3764 GCA_039925625.1 Lapillicoccus sp.
CGTCAACCCATTCCCGATGGCGAGGCCCGGCCGCAGGACGCGCCTGCAGGCCGGGCCTCGTGTCGATCAGGGCTGGTGCCGAGAATCCTGCGGGTCCACTCCGTCAGGGTCGAGTCCGCGGTGGGCCACCCCGTCAGGGTCGGCGGGACGGTGGGCCACCCCGTCAGGGTCGGTTGCGCCGTGGTCCGCGGCGTCTGAGCTGCTGACCTCGTCCGATGGGGGGGCGGAGCCAGCAGCGTCGTCAGCGGTCCCGGACACGTCGACATCGGGGTCGCGTTCGTCAGCCGCACGCAGCTGCTCGTCCCGATTCTCGCGCGCGGTTGCGGCGCCCTCGGCCCGTCGCTCGGCCTCCGCCTCGAGCTGGACCGCGCGAGCCTGCTGTTCCTCGGCCTCAGCCCTGGCCTTGTCGGCCTGCGCCTTCGCCTGAGCTGCCGCGGCGTCGCGCTCGCGATGCTCGCGGTCGTGCTGCTCGGCTTCGGCCCTCAGGTCCGCAGCCTCCCCTCGGTGGGTCTCGAGCTGTCGACGCCTGCTCATCATGACGAGCAGGCCGATGACGGCCAGCACCACGACGATGACGATGATCCAGACGATCGGTTTCATGGGCCCTCCTGAGTTTGGGCCGGAACGGGGTCCCCGGCCCTCGCAACCTAGGGCAGCCAGCCGGGCACGTCTACCCGCAACCGCGGCGTTGTCGCAGGTCAGAGGCGGTACCCGACACCGGCTTAGGTACCGAGCCCGAGTTCGGCGACGGTCTTCTCCCGCATCTCGACCTTGCGGACCTTGCCGGTGACCGTCATGGGGAACTCGTCGACGACCTGCACGTAGCGCGGGATCTTGTAGTGCGCCAGCCGTCCGGTGCAGAACTCCCGCAGCGACTGCGGGGTCAGCGGCTCGGCGCCCTCCCGCATCCGAACCCAGGCGCAGAGCTCCTCGCCGTAGCGCTCGTCGGGGACGCCGATGACCTGAGCGTCGACGATGTCGGGGTGGGTGTAGAGGAACTCCTCGATCTCGCGCGGGTAGATGTTCTCCCCGCCGCGGATGACCATGTCCTTGATCCGGCCGGTGATCTGCAGGTAGCCGTCGTCGTCCATGACGGCGATGTCGCCCGTGTGCATCCAGCCGTCGACCAGCACCTCCGCGGTCTTGTCGGGCTGCTCCCAGTAGCCGAGCATCACCGAGTAGCCCTTGGTGCAGAGCTCCCCCGGCTCACCCCGCCGCACGGTCTCGTCGGTCGCGGGGTCGACGACCTTGACCTGGAGGTGGGGGCCGACCGCCCCTACGGTGCCGACCATCCGCTCGAAAGTGTCGTCGGTGCGGGTCTGAGTCGAGACGGGCGACGTTTCCGTCATGCCGTAGCAGATCGTCATCTCGGCGATGCCCGCCGCGAGGAGCTTCTTCATCAGCTCGGCCGGGCACGGTGACCCGGCCATGATCCCGGTGCGCACGCTCGACAGGTCGTAGTCGCCGATGGTCGGCAACGCCCACTCGGCGATGAACATGGTCGGCACGCCGTAGAGCGAGGTGACCTGCTCGTCCTGCGTCGCCTGCAGGGTGGCGGCGGGGTCGAACCCCGGCGCGGGGATGACCATCGTCGCGCCGTGGGTCGTGCACGCGAGGTTGCCCATGACCATGCCGAAGCAGTGGTAGAAGGGCACCGGGATACAGACGCGGTCGGCCTCGGTGTAGCGGCACAGCTCGCCCACGAAGAAGCCGTTGTTGAGGATGTTGCGGTGGCTGAGCGTGGCGCCTTTGGGGAATCCCGTGGTCCCGGAGGTGTACTGGATGTTGATCGGGTCGGTGGCGGAGAGGCCCGACTGGATCTCGGCCAGGCGCTCCGGCGTCACCTGGTCGGCGCCGGCCAGCAGGGCGTCCCAGCTGTCGCGGCCGATGAGGACGACCTGCTCGAGGCCGGGGACGTCGCCTCGCACCTGCTCGATCATGGCCGCGTAGTCGCTGGTCCGGAACGACGGCGCGGCCACGAGCATCCGGATGCCCGCCTGGTCGAGCACGTACTTCAGCTCGTGGGTGCGGTACGCCGGGTTGACGGTGACGAGGATCGCCCCCATCTTGGCCGTGGCGTACTGCACGAGCGTCCACTCGGCGCAGTTGGGCGCCCAGATGCCCACCCGGTCGCCGGTGACCAGGCCGGCCGCCACGAGCCCGCGGGCCACCCGGTCGACGTCGCGCACCAGCTCGGCCCAGGTCCAGCGCCGGCCGGCGGCGACATCCACCAGGGCCTCGCGGTCCGGCCAGCGGCCGACGGTGGCGTCGAGGTTGTCGCCGATGGTCTGCTCGATGAGCGGCACATCGGTCGCTCCCGAGGACTCCGCGAGCGCAGGCTGGTGGTCGGACGGCATCGGTGCCTCCACGGGGTCTTCACGGGTTCAGGGGTTGTCGCCGAGTATGCCGGGCATGTGGGGCTACGCGGGGAAACCGTCAGGGGCGACGACGACGAGATCGGCGCGCTCCCGCGTGGCGAGGACGAGGTCGGCGTTGGCCTGGTCGGGCCCGAGGGCCCAGGTGCGGGCGGCGTCGGTGTCCTTGCCGAACCGGGTATGCCGGTCGACGAGCCGCCGCAGCCGCTCGTGGTCGGTGATGTCGACGAACCAGACCTCGTCGAACAGCGCGCGCACCTGCGGCCACGGCTCGTGCTCGACGAGCAGGTAGTTCCCCTCGCTGACGACGACCTGCGCCGACGCCGGTAGGGCGATCGCCGCGGCGACGGGTTGCTCCAGCTCGCGCTCGAAGCCCGGGACGTAGACGGTGGCCGTGTCGTCCGAACGCAGCCGCCGCAGCGTGGCCAGGTAGCCGTGGGCGTCGAAGGTCTCCGGCGCCCCCTTGCGCTGTCGCAGCCCGAGCGCGTCCAGCTGCACGTCCGCGAGGTGGAACCCGTCCATGGGCAGGTGGGCGACGCCGGCCGCTGCGACGGAGCGACCGTCGGCGAGCGCCGCGACGAGGTCCTCGGCGAGGGTCGTCTTGCCGGCTCCGGGGGCGCCCGCAATGCCGACGAGCACCCGCCGGGCCGGGTCGGCGGCGGCTCGGGCGCGGACCCGCTCGATGAGACGCTCGAGGTCGGCCGGGGGCAGGAGGCGCGAGTGCGGCATACCCGGATTGTGCCGGGAATGGATGACCGGCTACGATGGTTGAAACTTCAACAAGCCACCCCTCCGAGAGGAACCTCCCATGGCCCTGTTCAACCGTACGTCCTCCACCCTCACCGACGACAGCCGCGCGGTCGACGACATCGCCGGCGACTACGTGCTCGACCCGTCCCACACCCGCGTCGGCTTCTCCGCCCGCCACGCGATGGTGACCAAGGTGCGCGGCCAGTTCGACGAGTTCGAGGGCACCGCCCACGTCGACACGCAGAACCCCGCCGCGTCGAGCATCACCGTGACCATCCAGGCCGCCAGCGTCACCACCGGCAACGCGCAGCGCGACGGCCACCTCAAGACCCCCGACTTCTTCGACATCGAGAACTACCCGACCATCACCTTCGTCTCCACCGACGTCGAGCGCGATGGCACCGACTGGAACGTCACCGGCGACCTGACCATCAACGCCGTGACCAAGCCGGTCACCATCGTCTTTGAGGAGACCGGCACCGCCCGCGACCCGTTCGGCAACCTGCGCGCCGGCTTCGAGGGCTCCGTGAGCATCAACCGCACCGACTGGGGCCTGGCGTTCAACGCCGCCCTCGAGACCGGTGGCGTCCTCGTCAGCGAGAAGGTCACCCTCGAGTTCGACGTCTCCGCCATCCAGAC
>JBDSYO010000405.1:0-3976 GCA_039925625.1 Lapillicoccus sp.
CGGACGCGAGGGCCCGTGGCTACGTCGTCAACTCGACGCCAGCGGTCGGCTCGGTGGCGTGGGATCCCGGCGGCCACGTGGCCTGGGTCGAAGCGGTGTCCGGCACCACCGTCACGATCGAGGAGTACAACGTCAACAACGACGGTGCCTACCACGAGCGCACGGTCGTGCCGTCGCAGTTCCAGTACATCCACTTCAAGGACCTCTCGGCCGCGACGACGCCCACACCTGCGCCCCTGCCCCCTGCTGGAAACGGCGGCAAGGCGATCGAGAACGTCGCCGCGTCGCGCTGTCTCGACGTGGCTGCCGGGTCGAACGTCGCGGGAACCCCCATCCAGCTCTACGACTGCAACGGCACCGCTGCACAGCAGTGGATCGCCGGCTCAGGGGCGCTACGCGTCTTCGCCGGCTCCTGTCTCGACGTGCCCAACGGGGCGCTGGTCGCCGGCACCGTGGTTCAGCTGTATGCGTGCAACGGCACGGGCGCCCAGCAGTGGACCGTCGCTCAGAACGGCACGATCCGCACGACCAACGGCCTCTGCCTCGAAGGCGCGCTGGGTGGGACCGCCAACGGCACCCGCGCCCGCATCGCCGACTGCAACGGCACCCTCGCGCAGCAGTGGGTGGGGCCGGGCATCGGCAACGGCGGCAACGCGGTCCAGAACACCAATGCGTCCCGGTGCCTCGACGTCTCCGGGGGCGCGACCAACCTGGGGGCCGTGATCCAGCTCTACGACTGCAACGGAACCCCGGCCCAGCAGTGGCTCGCCGCCTCCGGTGCGCTCCGGGCCTACGCCAACACCTGCCTCGACGTGCCCGGTGGCGCACTGGTCTCCGGGACGAAGGTGCAGCTCTGGCAGTGCAACGGCACGGCCGCCCAGCAGTGGTCCAAGCAGAGCGACGGCACGATCCGCACGCCCAACGGGCTGTGCCTCGACGCCGTCCAGAGCGGCAGGGTCAACGGCACGCGCGTGCAGATCTACACCTGCAACGGATCGTCGGCCCAGTCCTGGGCCACGGTCTAGCGACCGTCGGGCAGACTGCGCGCCATGCGGACGGTGGGCGTGGAGGAAGAGCTGCTGCTGGTCGACCCGCAGAGCGGCCGGCCGGTGAGCATGGCCGCGCAGGTCATCGCGGCGACGACCGTGGCGACGGCGGCATCCGAGCCCGACGCGGGGGGTGAGGTCGAGGGCGAGCTGCAGCGCACCATGGTCGAGACGCAGAGCGCCGTGGCGACCGACCTGGACAGCGTGCGCGAGGACCTCGTCGGCTGGCGGCGGCGCACCGCGGGTCAGGCTCGACGGCGCGGCGCGGCCCTCGCCGCCATGGCCACGTCGCCGATCGCGTCCAACGGCGTCATCGCCGCCAACGAGCGCTACGAGCGCCTGGCCGAGCGGTTCGGGGTCACCGCCCACCAGGTGCTGTCCTGTGGCTGCCACGTACACGTCGGGGTCGCCTCCGACGAGGAGGGGATCGCGGCGATCGACCGGATGCGGGTCTGGCTCCCGGTGCTGCTCGCGATCAGCGCGAACTCCCCGTTCGCGGACGGGCAGGACACCTCGTACGCCAGCTACCGGTCGCAGATGTGGGTCCGCTGGCCGTCGGCCGGGCCGACCGACCCGTTCGGTACGCCCGAGGCCTACCACGCGCTCGTGGCGGCCATGGTCGGCTCCGGGGTGCTGCTCGACGACGGGATGGTCTACTTCGACGCTCGGCTGTCGCATCGCTACCCGACCGTCGAGGTGCGGATCGCCGACGTCTGTGCCGACGTCGAGGACGCCCTGGTCGTCGCCGCGCTGTCCCGGGGGCTCGTCGACACGAGCGTCGAGGCCTGGCGGCGGGGCGAGGACGCACCGCAGGTGCCGACGGCTCTCCTGCGACTGGCCACGTGGCAGGCGGGTCGCGAGGGGGTGGACGGGTCGCTGCTGCAACCCGCGACCCTCACCCCGGCCCCGGCCATCGAGGTGGTCGGGCAGCTCGTCGCCCACGTGCGCGACGCTCTCGAGGCCAACGGTGACCTGGAGCTCGTCGAGACCGGCGTCACCCGCCTGGCTGACGTCGGCAACGGGGCGTCGCACCAGCGGCGCACCTTCGCGCGCACCGGGCGGCTTGGAGACGTCGTCGCCGATGCCGCCCGCCGCACCGTGACGTTCGGCCCTGACGCCGGCTGATTCGCGCACGGGAGATGGCGGCGCGCACCGATCCGCGGATCGCGAACGGCTATCCCGCGTCAGGGCGCCGATCCATGCGCGCTGGGAGAACTGGTCGTCAGGCCTCGATGCGCCGCTGCACGGACCGCAGCACTGCCGTGGCCGGGCGCGCCCACCAGCGTGCGTCGGCCAGCGCGGTGCGAGCCGCGAGGTGGCCGCACGACCCGTGGACGCCGCCCCCGGGATGGATCGCGGCGCTCCCGAGGTAGAGGCCCTCGACCGGGGTACGGGGGCCGCCGAGACCGGTGACCGGCCGGAAGATCAGCTGCTGGAACAGCTGGGCGGTGCCGCCGTTCACGGCGCCGCCGACAAGGTTGGCGTCAGCCGCCGCGAGGTCGGACGGGCGCTGCACCCACCGGTCGACGACGAGCTCGCGCCAGCCGGGGGCGTACGCGTCGAGCATCCCCTCCGAGGTCTCGACGAGCCGGTCGGCGGAGTCGTCGTCGGTGACCCCACGGGGGAGGTGGGTGTAGAGCCAGAGGGCCTCGGTGCCCTCCGGTGACCTGGTGGGGTCGATGGTCGACATCTGGCCGACGAGCGCGAACGGGCGCTGCGGCACCGTGCGGGTCGCCAGGTCGGCCGACCAGCGGACGATGTCGTCCATGTCACCCCCCGCGTGGACCACGCCGGCGCTGCGGGCCTCGGTGGCCGTCCAGGGCGGGGTGGCGCGCAGCCGGTAGTTCAGCTTCACCGTCGGCAGGTCCCACGCGAACTCGCGCATCCGGTCCTGCAGCGCGGAGGGAACGACGTCAGGACTGAGCAGCGAGTCGTAGAGCGAAGCCGCGCTGGTGTCGGCCACGACGGCGCGACGCGCGCGCACGGCCGGGCCTCCGTCGACCCGCACCACCGACGCCCGCCCGGACACGACGTCGATGCCCTCGACGCGCATACCGGTGCGAATCTCGACCCCGGCGGCGCGGGCGCGCGAGGCCAGGGCCTCGGCCAGCATGCCGGCGCCGCCCTGCGGGGAGGGGAAGCCGACGTCCTGCGCCAGCATCGCGAGGAACCAGCCGAAGAGACCGCTGCCCGGGGCGTCGGGGGGGATGTCGGCGTGCATGGCGTTGCCCGCCAGCAGCAGCCGGCCCCGTTGCCCGCCGAACCGCTCCTCGCCCATCCGGGTCACCGGTAGGAGGAAGAAGCGGGCGAGGGCGGGCAGGTCGGAGGCGCCGACCCGGCGCGCGAGCCGGGTCGCCGCCTCGACGGGTGGCCAGCGGGTGAGGAGGGCATCGAGGAAGGGCTCCTTGATGCGGTCGTACTCCGCGACCAGGTCGAGCCAGGCCTGGCCGTCGCCGGAATGCTCCGCCTCCAGCCCGGCCGCCGTGGCGGTGGGGTCGGCGTGGATCGTGGCCCCGTGGGGGTCGTCGGGGCCGCCGGGGTGGCTGACGACGACGGGGGTCCGGCTCCAGCGGAGCCCGTGGTCCTCCAGGCCGAGTCGGCCCATCACCGGAGACGCGACCGCCAGGGGGTAGCAGGCGCTGAACTCGTCCATGACCCAGCCGTCACGGCGGACGGACGAGACGGCCCCGCCGACCTTGTCGCGGGCTTCGACGAGGACGACGTCCCAGCCGGCGTCGGCGAGAGTGATCGCGGCGACCAGGCCGTTGGGGCCGCCGCCGATGACGACGGCGTCGGCGCTCTCCGGACGGGTCGCCTGCACCGGCCCATGGTGACACCCGGGGGCTCCGACCGCCCCTCGGTGGGGGGTTCGGCACTCGTGTTTAGGCTGAGTGGTGCCGATCCCGACCCTGCTGCGAGACCGACCCGCC
>JBDSYO010000406.1:0-4274 GCA_039925625.1 Lapillicoccus sp.
CCCGGCACGTGGGGCAGGCTCGTGCCGAGCACCGTGAGCCCGGCCAGGACCGTGACGAGCACGACGCTGAACCCGGCGCGGCGGCCCGCCAGCCCGACGACGACGAGGGCGAGACCGGCGCCGGCCAGGGCGAAGGCGCCGCCGACCAGCTCGGGTGAGCCCGACCACGAACGGTCGGTCGCGAGGAGTGACCCGGCGCCGTAGCCGGCCACCGCGAGACCAGCGGTCAGCAGGAGGGCCAGCACGCCACCGCGCGGGCGGTTGCGGGTGACGACCCGGGGCGCCGTGGCGACCGGCCCGGACCGCCCCGGGCCGAGGGAGTGGGGGGTCGGGACCGCAGCGGACGCCGCAGCGGACGCAGGAGCAGGAGCAGGAGCAGGAGCAGGCGCAGGAGCAGGCGCGCTGGTGGTGGGGACTGCGGTGGCCGGGGCCGCGGTCGTGGGCCCGGCCGCGGAGGGGGGCATCGCGGCATACGGGCGGGGTTCCGACTCCGGTCGGGACTCGGCGGCGCCTACGAGGTGGTCGACCTTGCGGCGCAGGTCCTCGGCCATCTGGTCGGGGGTCCGGCCGGCGCGCGACGACGACACCGCCCACCAGCCGAGGGCGCCGACGGGCAGGAGGACGAGCCAGAGCCACCACCGGTCGACGACGTCACTGACCATGACGATGCCGATGAGCACGAGCAGGACGATGCCCCAACCGTGGCCGTGTAGCGCCTCCTCGGCGAGGATGCGGCCCTCGCGGTCGGGTAGGAGGGCCCACGCGACGAGGTAGGCGAGACCGCCGATGCCACCGACGAAGAGCAGGACGATGAGCACCCCGCGGACGACCAGGGGGTCGATGCGCAGCCGGTCGGCGACGCCTGAGCAGACGCCGGCGAGCCACCGGTCGTCGCGGTTCCGGTGCAGTCCGAGGCCCCGCAGCGAGGCGAAGGCGCCGTCGAGCGAGGTGCGCACCCCGGCCGGGGGCGACGGTGGTTGGTCGGCCATGGCCCCATCGTGGCGGCGCGCCCGACCGCCCGGCCATGAGGGTCGACCCTGACGTGACCCTGACGGCACCCCGAGCGGGGGGTCCGACCCGGCCCGGATGGGTCAGGATGGAGGCGTGCCGGATCCGCAGCCCGCTTCGCAGGCCCCGCCGACG
Source organism: Lapillicoccus sp. (assembly GCA_039925625.1). GTDB lineage: Bacteria > Actinomycetota > Actinomycetes > Actinomycetales > Dermatophilaceae > Lapillicoccus. The sequence goes on from JBDSYO010000406.1 coordinate 1,144, forward strand.
GCCCCGCGGCCTACGCTCTACCGCTCGTCGGGGGACCGTTGGATCGCCGGGGTGTGCGGCGGGATCGCCGAGCACCTCGGCATCAGCTCAGCTCTGGTGCGGCTGCTCATGCTCCTGGCCGTCGTCGCCGGTCCGGGCCTCGTCCTCTACGGCTTCTTCTGGGTGATGACCCGGCCCGACACCCGGGCGCGGGAGGGCATGGCCGCGCCTCGGCCGCGGCGGCCACTGACCCGCAACCAGCTGCTGCTCGTCATCGGCGCCGCGGGGCTCATCATCGGGCTCGGGTGGGGCGGGCCGGCCGGACAGATGGGCCGGCACCTCGGCTTCCTCATCCCGGTCGTCGCCGTGGCGGCCGGCGTCTTCCTCGCCTGGTCGCAGCTCGACGCGGCCGACCGGGGGCGCGGGGCGGGTCGCTCGCGGCGCGGCCGGCTCGTCGCCCTGGCCCGGCCGCTCGTCGGGGTCGCCCTCGCCACCGCGGGGGTCGTCGCGCTCGCCACGCAGGGCCAGGGCTTCGACGTCGTGCTGACCAGCGCTCTCGCCGCGGTGGCCGTGCTGGTCGGGGCCGCCGTCATCGCTGCCCCTTGGGTCGTGCGGATGTGGCAGGGCCTCCAGGCGGAGCAGTCCGAACGCATCCGGGCCACCGAACGCGCCGACATCGCCGCCCACCTGCACGACTCCGTCCTCCAGACGCTCGCCCTCGTTCAGCGGCGCGCCGACGACCCCGCCACCGTCGTGCGTCTGGCCCGCGCGCAGGAGCGCGAGCTGCGCGCGTGGCTCTACGGCGAGGAGCGGAACACCACCGACAGCCTCGTCTCCGCCGTCACGGCCGCCGCCCACGAGGTGGAGGACGAGCACGGCACGCCGATCGAGATCGTCGCCACCGGCGACCGGCCGCTCGACGACGGTGGGAGCGCGCTGGTCAAGGCGGCCCGGGAGGCGATGCTCAACGCGGTCCGCCACGGCGCGCCGCCGGTCTCGGTCTACGTCGAGGTCGGGGCCCAGGGCGTCGAGGCGTTCATCCGTGACCACGGTGCCGGGTTCGACCTCGGCGCCATCGGCGACGACCGCCTGGGCGTCCGCCAGTCGATCCTCGGCCGGATGCAGCGCCACGGCGGCGCGGCGCGGGTGCGCCGGCTCGAGGCCGGCACCGAGGTCGAGCTGACCCTGCCGCCATTGGCCGCGCCGACGCATACCGAAGGGCATGCCGGGTCGCCAGCTGGTGACCCCCATACCGAACCGGCTGCCGAGCCGACCCAGCCCGCCACCCCCGCCCACCACCCCGTAGGAGGGCGACCCGCGTGACTCCGGCCCCGCACACCCCGATCCGGCTGGTGCTCGTCGACGACCACCGGATGTTCCGCTCCGGCGTCAAGACCGAGCTCGACCCGGCCACCACGCAGGTCGTCGGCGAGGCTCCCGACGTCGATACGGCGGTCAAGATCATCAAGGAGACCCGGCCGGACGTCGTCCTGCTCGACGTGCACCTGCCCGGTGGCAACGGCAACGGCGGCGTCGACGTGCTGTCGGCCACGCGGGGGGCCACCTCCGAGGCGGGGCATCCGGTGCGCTTCCTCGCGCTGTCGGTGTCGGACGCCGCCGAGGACGTCATCGCGGTGATCCGCGCCGGCGCGCGCGGCTACGTGACCAAGACGATCAGCGGCAACGACCTCATGACGGCGGTACGCCGGGTGGCCGACGGCGACGCGGTGTTCAGCCCGCGGCTGGCCGGGTTCGTCCTCGATGCGTTCGGCGCGACCGCGGGGGAGATCGCCGAGATCGACGAGGAGCTCGACCGGCTGTCGGTTCGGGAGCGCGAGGTCATGCGGCTCATCGCGCGCGGCTACCAGTACAAGGAGGTGGCCAAGGAGCTGTTCATCTCGATCAAGACGGTCGAGACCCACGTGTCGTCGGTGCTGCGCAAGCTCCAGCTGTCGTCCCGGCACGAGCTCACCGCGTGGGCCATGGGCCGCCGCCTGCTCTGAGCCAACCGGGCCGTGGGATGGGGGCGCTGCTCTGGTGGCCAGGCCCTGGGGCACAACTCTCACGGAGCGGACACGAACTAAGGTGCCCGCCTGGCGACGGTTTGCGCAGCGTCATCAGCGTCTGCGCGGTTGGTCACGGCGCGGGCAAGATAGTGACGGCGAGGGTGCGACGTGTGGTGCCCGCCACGTGACGGTTGTGTACTAGTCGCCGAGAGCAGCGGCGTACCAGGCGGCCAGGCGGTCGAAGCCTTCGGCCAGGGACACCTCGGGGCGCCAGGCCAACGCCTCCCGGGTATGCCGCTGGTCGAACCAGTGCGCTGTGGCCAGCTGCTCCGCGAGGAACCTGGTCACCGGTGGCGTCCCCGTCATCGACGTCGCCGCCCAGATCCCTTCGACGACGCCGCCCGCCAGCCACGCGGCCCCGAACGGCACCCGCCCGCGAGGTCCGGGCACGCCGGCCGCTGCGCAGATGCGACCGACGACCTCGGCCACCGGCCGTGGCTCGCCGTTGGACACGACGAATGCCTCGCCGTGCACGCGTCCGCACGCCGCCAGAGCCGCGACGAGCGCCGCCGCGGCGTTGTCGACGTAGGTCGTGTCGATGAGCGCCGCCCCCGACCCCACCAGCACGAGCCGCCGCGTTCGGGCCCGCGTGATGATGCGCTCCACCAGCTGGGTGTCGCCGGGCCCCCACACCAGGTGCGGGCGCACCGCGACCACGGCCAGCCCGTCGTCGTCGGCGGCCAGCGCCGCGCGCTCGGCCAGAGCCTTGGACCGCGCATACGCCCCCCGCGCCCTGAGCGGGTCGGCCGGCCCCGCGCCGACCCCCGTCAGCGCCCGCCCGTGGTGCGCGACGGAGGGCGAGGAGACGTGCACGAGCCGAGGTAAGCCGGCGGCTCGGCACGCGGCGACGACGGCCCGGGTGCCGCCCACGTTGGTGCGCGCGTAGTCGGCCCACCGTCCGATGACGTCCACCTTGGCGGCGAGGTGGAGCACAGCCTCCTGCCCCTGGGCGGCGGCCCGCACGACCGCGGCGTCGGCGACGTCGCCCAGCACCTCATGGCAAGGCAACCCGGACGGCCGCCGCTGCAGCACGGTGACCTCGTCGCCCTGCGCCAGCAGGCGCAGGGCCGTGACCCGCCCCAGCAG
>JBDSYO010000407.1:0-12750 GCA_039925625.1 Lapillicoccus sp.
CCGGGTGCAGGACGCCTACTCGCTGCGGTGTGCGCCGCAGGTGGCCGGTGCCGTGCGCGACACCCTCGACCACGCCACCCGGGTCGCCGGGTGGGAGCTGGCGGCGGCCGTCGACAACCCCGTGATCACACCCGACGGCCGGGTGGAGTCGAACGGCAACTTCCACGGGGCTCCGGTCGCCTACGTGCTCGACTTCCTGGCCATCGCCGTCGCCGACCTGGCCGGCATCAGCGAGCGGCGCACCGACCGGTTCCTCGACGCGGCGCGCAGCCATGGGCTGCCGCCCTTCCTCGCCCACGACCCGGGCGTCGACTCGGGCCTGATGATCGCGCAGTACACGCAGGCGGCCGTCGTCTCGGAGCTCAAGCGCCTCGCCGTGCCCGCCAGCGTCGACTCCATCCCCAGCAGCGCCATGCAGGAGGACCACGTCTCGATGGGGTGGTCGGCGGCGCGCAAGCTGAGGCGGGCCCTCGACGGGCTCACCCGGGTGCTCGCCGTCGAGCTGATGACCGCCGCCCGGGGGATCGACCTGCGCGCCCCCCTTACCCCGGCCCCCGCCACCGCCGCCGTCGTGGCGGCGCTGCGCGAGACCGTGCCCGGCCCGGGACCCGACCGCTACCTCGCCCCCGAGATCGAGGCGGCCGTCGAGCTCGTGCACAGCGGCGCCCTCGTCCGCGCCGCCGAGTCCGTCACCGGCCCCCTCGCCTGATCTTTATCGGGTCACCCGATAAAGGGGCGCTTCACCCGAGAAACGTTGTCCAGTGAACCGTCGCTTTATCGGGTCACCCGATAAAGCGCGACCGAGAGCAAGGAGAGGCCCATGGACGGTGCCCGACCCGTGCGCGCCCCGCGCGGTACGTCCCTGACCGCCCGGCAGTGGACCACCGAGGCGCCGCTGCGGATGCTCATGAACAACCTCGACCCCGAGGTGGCCGAGCGCCCGGACGACCTCGTCGTCTACGGCGGCACCGGCCGGGCGGCCCGCGACTGGCGCTCGTTCGACGCGATGGTGCACACCCTGACCACGCTGGCGCCCGACGAGACGATGCTCGTGCAGTCGGGCCGGCCGGTCGGCGTCATGCGCACCCACGAGTGGGCGCCGCGGGTGCTCATCGCCAACTCCAACCTCGTGCCCGACTGGGCCAGCTGGCCCGAGTTCCGGCGCCTCGAGCACCTCGGCCTGACGATGTACGGCCAGATGACGGCCGGCTCGTGGATCTACATCGGCACGCAGGGCATCGTCCAGGGCACCTATGAGACCTTCGCCGCTGTGGCCGAGAAGCGCTTCAACGGAACCCTCGCGGGGACGCTCACCCTGACCGGTGGCTGCGGCGGCATGGGCGGCGCCCAGCCGCTCGCGGTCACGCTCAACGACGGGGTATGCCTGGTGGTCGACGTCGACCGCACCCGCCTCGACCGCCGGGTCGAGCACCGCTACCTCGACGCAGTGGCCGACGACCTCGACACCGCGGTGGCGGTCGCGCTGCGGGCGAAGGCCGAACGGCGCGCCTACAGCGTGGGAGTGGTCGGCAACGCCGCCGAGGTCTTCCCCGAGCTGCTGCGCCGCGGCGTGGAGATCGACATCGTCACCGACCAGACCTCGGCCCACGACCCGCTCGCCTATCTGCCGGAGGGCATCTCGGTCGAGGACTGGCACGACCACGCCGAGCGCAAGCCCGAGGAGTTCACCGACCGCGCCCGGGAGTCGATGGCGCACCAGGTGGAGGCCATGGTGGGGTTCATGGACCGGGGCGCCGAGGTCTTCGACTACGGCAACTCCATCCGCGACGAGGCCCGGAAGGGCGGCTTCGAGCGGGCGTTCGACTTCCCGGGCTTCGTCCCGGCCTATATCCGACCGCTGTTCTGCGAGGGCAAGGGCCCGTTCCGCTGGGTCGCCCTATCCGGTGACCCGAAGGACATCGACACGACCGACCACGCCGTGATGGACCTGTTCCCCGACAACGACCGGCTCCAGAAGTGGATGCGGGGCGCGCGCGAGAAGATCGCGTTCCAGGGGCTGCCGGCGCGGATCTGCTGGCTGGGCTACGGCGAGCGCGACCGGGCGGGGCTGGCCTTCAACGATCTCGTGGCCTCCGGCAAGGTCAGCGCCCCGATCGTCATCGGCCGCGACCACCTCGACTGCGGTTCGGTTGCGAGTCCTTACCGGGAGACCGAGTCGATGCTCGACGGGTCCGACGCCATCGCCGACTGGCCGCTGCTCAACGCCCTCGTCAACACCTCCTCGGGCGCCTCCTGGGTGTCGATCCACCACGGCGGGGGCGTCGGCATCGGCCGGTCCATCCACGCCGGCCAGGTGTCCCTCGCCGACGGCACCCCCTTGGCGGCCGAGAAGCTCGCGCGGGTGCTCAGCAACGACCCCGGCATGGGCGTCATCAGGCACGTCGACGCGGGCTACGACCTCGCCGACGACGTGGCCGCCGAGCGCGGAGTCCGGGTGCCCATGCGCGAGAACGTCGTGAGTACTGATCGGGGCCCCCGCGAAGTATCGGAGCGAAGCGGAGAACTTCGTGGGGATTAGTCGCTGATGTCGGCCAGCTGGGCGCCGAGCACCCGCACGATGTCGTCGGCGTGCGCCGTCATAGCGACGCCGTGAGCGCCGGCGCCCAGCGAGACCACGCGGCCGGCGATGCTCTCGTCGGCGAAGACCGGCCACGGGTGGCTCGACCCGAACGGCGTGATCGTGCCGCGCTCGTAACCAGTCACCTCCAGGGCCACAGCGGCGTCCGGCATCGACACTCGGTTGGTGCCGAGCAGCGCGCGCAGCTTCTTCCAGGAGAACTGCCGGTCACCCGGCACGAGGACGAAGAGGAAGTCCCCCTCTCCGCGGCGCACGACGAGCGACTTGACGATGTCCTCCGGCCGCACCCCGCGGGCCGCGGCGGCCTCCGCCAGACTGCCCACCCGCCCGTGCCGCGTCACCGTGGCCTCGAGTCCGGCCGCCTCTACGGCGGCGAGTGCGCGCAGCTCCCCGGGCATGACCACGACGCACAGCCTAGGTTGAGCCCATGAGCGCCGCGGTGACCACGGCCTCGTTCGACGCCCTGTGGGCCGAGCTCGAGCCGGTCGGACGCGACGCGGCGACCGGTGGCTACCGGAGGTTCGCCTGGACCCCCGAGGACCACACGCTGCGCGAGTGGTTCGCCGCCCAAGCCAATGCTCGCGGCCTCGACGTCACCGAGGACCGCGCCGGCAACCTGTGGGCCTGGTGGGGCGACCCCGACGTGGTGCGACCCGACGGCACGCGCGGCGGCGTGGTCACCGGGTCGCATCTCGACTCCGTCCCTCAGGGCGGTGCGTTCGACGGGCCCCTCGGGGTCGTCTCCGCACTCGCGGCGGTCGACGGTATGCGCGCCGCCGGCCTGGTGCCACGGATACCGCTGGGGGTAGCCCTGTTCGGCGACGAGGAGGGGGCGCGGTTCGGCATCGCCTGCGCCGGGTCGCGCGTCCTCACCGGCGCCCTGCACCGGGACAAGGCCCTCGCCCTGCGCGACGCCGACGGCACGACTCTCGCCGAGGCGCTGATCGCCGGCCGCCGCCCGGACCGGCTGGGCCCGGACAACGAGACGCTGAGCCGCGTCGGCACGTTCGTCGAGCTGCACGTCGAGCAGGGCCGGGCCCTCGCCGACGACCTCCGGTACGAGCCGGCGACCTCAGGGGTGGCCGTCGGCTCCGACGTCTGGCCGCACGGACGGTGGCGTCTCGACATCCCGGGCACCGCCAACCACGCCGGCACCACGCGCCTGGAGGACCGGGACGACGCGATGCTGGCCTTCGCTGAGCTGGTCGTCGCCGCCCGGGCCGCGGCCCGCCGCCACGGGGGCGTGGCGACCATGGGCAAGGTGCGCGTGGAACCCAACGGGGTCAACGCGATCGCCAGCCACGTCACGGCCTGGCTCGACGCCCGGGCTGCCGAGGAGGAGACGGTCCGCGCCGTCGTCGACGACCTCACCGCCGATGCCGCGCGGCGCGGAGCACCGGTCACCGAGGAGTCGTGGACGGGGACGACCCGGTTCGACCCGGCCCTCGTCGCGCGGCTGGCCGCGACCCTCGGACCCGGCACCCCGGTGCTGGGAACCGGAGCGGGACACGACGCGGGAATCCTTGCCGGCCATGGCATACCGGCGGCCATGCTCTTCGTCCGCAACCCCACCGGCGTCTCGCACTCGCCGGCCGAGCACGCCGAGCCGCCCGACTGTCACGCGGGCGTGGCGGCGTTGGCCACCGTGCTCGCCGACCTCACCGACGCATCGGCGTGACCACCTACTGGGCCGAGCACGCGTGGCTCCCGAGCGGGCCCGCCCCGGCGGTGCGCCTGCCGGTGGAGGGTGGGCGGTTCGGCCGCATCGAGGCGCGGGCGCACGCGCAGCCCACCGACGTGCTCCTGCCGGGCGTCGTGCTCCCCGGTCTCGCCAACACGCACAGCCACGCCTTCCACCGGGGGCTGCGCGGGCGCACCCACTCCGGTGGCGGCGACTTCTGGACGTGGCGCGAGCAGATGTACCTCCTCACCCGCCGGCTCACCCCTGACACGTACTTCACCCTCGCCCGCGCCACCTTCGCCGAGATGGTGCTGGCGGGCATCACGGTCGTCGGCGAGTTCCACTACGTCCACCACGACCCGGCGGGCCAGCCCTACGCGGAGCCCAACGCCATGGGCGACGCCCTCGTGCACGCCGCTGCCGACGCAGGAATCCGGCTGACCCTGCTCGACACGTGCTACCTGTCCGGAGGGCTGGTGGGGGACGGGCACACCGCGCCGAACACGGCCCAGCAGCGGTTCAGCGACGGCACGGTCGACCGGTGGCACGCCCGGATGTCGGCGCGGTGCGCCCTGCCCGGAGCGGCGGTGCGGTTCGGGGCGGCGGTGCACTCGGTGCGGGCGGTCCCGAAGGCCGCACTGCGCGAGGTGGCGAGCGTGCTGACCGGTATGCCGGTGCACGTGCACCTCTCGGAGCAGCCGGCGGAGAACGTCGCCTGCCAGCTGACCTACGGCTGCAGCCCCACCCAGCTGCTCGCCGATACCGGGCTGCTGCGGCCGGATCTCACCGCGGTGCACGCGACCCACCTGTCGGGGGAGGACGTCGCGCTGCTAGGGGCGTTCGACGCGCAGGCGTCGTTCTGCCCCACCACGGAGCGCGACCTGGCCGACGGGATCGGCCCGGCGCGCGAGCTCGCCGACGCCGGGGTGAGCCTCAGCCTCGGCTCCGACCAGAACGCGGTGGTCGACCCGTTCGAGGAGATCCGCGGCCTCGAGATGAACGAACGGTTGAGGACCAACGAGCGCGGACGCTTCGCTCCGGAGGCGCTCGTCCGCATCGCCACCGCCAACGGCTACCGCAGCCTGGGGTGGTTCGGCGGGGGCGTCATCACCCAGGGGGCGCTGGCCGACTTCGTCGTCGTGCGCGACGACACGGTGCGCACGGTGGGCAGCCGGGCCGGCCAGATCGTCTACACCGCTACTGCAGCCGACGTGTCGACCGTCGTCGTCGACGGGCGGCTCGTCGTCGACCGCGGGGAGCACCAGCGACTCGGCCCGGTGGCCCCGTTGTTCCGCGACGCGTTCGACGCCCTGCGGGACGTGCGGTGACCACCCTCGTCACGGGCATCGCCGAGCTCAGCACCCTCGACGAGGCCCAGCCCGCCGCCGACGACGACTACGGGACGGTGCACGACGCCGCCCTGGTCGTCGGCGACGACGACCAGGTGCTCTGGGTCGGACGCGACGGGCCCGGCCGCCCTGAGGCCGACCGTCACGTCGACCTCGGCGGCCGTGCCGTCGTCCCGGCGTTCGTCGACAGCCACACCCACCTCGTCTTCGCGGGGGACCGGAGCGCGGAGTTCGCCGCGCGGATGAGCGGCACGCCCTACGACGGAGGCGGGATCGCCACGACCGTGTCCGCGACCCGTGCGGCCGACGACGACACACTGCGCGCGCTGCTGGACGACCGGCTGGCGGAGATGCGCGCGCAGGGCACGGGCGTCGTCGAGATCAAGTCTGGTTACGGCCTCGACGTCGAGAACGAGACGCGCCTGCTGCGGCTCGCCCGCGAGGTCACCGAGGAGGTGACGTTCCTCGGCGGCCACGCCGTGCCGCCCGAGTTCCGTTCCCGCCGTGGCGACTTCGTCGACCTGGTGACCGGCCCCATGCTGGCGGCCGCGGCGGCATACGCGCGTTGGGTCGACGTGTTCTGCGAGCCGCATAGCCCCCACGCCTTCGACGGTGACGAGGCCCGCACCATCCTCGAGGCGGGCCGGGCCGCCGGGCTGATGCTGCGAGTGCACGGCAACCAGCTCGGGCTGGGGCCGGGCGTGCGGCTCGCCGTCGAGCTCGGTGCGGCGAGCGTCGACCACTGCACCCACCTCAGCCCCGCCGACGTCGACGCGCTCGCCGGCGGCTCGACCGTGGCGACGTTGCTGCCCGGCGTGGAGTTCGCCACGCGGCAGCCCTACCCCGACGCCCGGGCCCTCGTCGACGCCGGCGTCACGGTCGCGCTGGCCACTGACTGCAACCCGGGCACCTGTTACACGTCGTCGATGCCCTTCGTCATCGCCCTGGCCGTGCGCGAGCTGCGTCTCACCCCGCAGGAGGCGTTACGGGCGGCGACCCGCGGTGCGGCACAATCGCTCTCACGCGACGACGTCGGACAGATCGTCGTCGGTGACCGAGGAGGCTTGACCGTGCTCGACGCCCCCTCGCACGTCCATCTCTCCTACCGGGCCGGGGTCCCCATCGCGCGCCGCCTCGTGGTCGGCGCCTAGCGTGGCGGGAACGCCCTCCTCGCTGGGTATCGTCCGCTCGGCCGAGCGGGAGCCCACGCCCTGGAAGAACGGTCATGGGGCGACCCGCGAGATCGCCCGACGGCTGCTGGGCGTGCGGGGCCCCCGGTTCGTCTGGCGGGTCAGCGTGTCCGATGTGACCCAGGACGCCGATCTCGCCCGCTTCCCCGGCGTCGAGCGGTCGGCCACCCTCGTCGACGGCGACGGGCTGACCATCGACGTCGCGGGGGAGCAGCACGTGCTCGAGCCCTACGGGTCGGTGCGGTTCGACGGTGAGGCCGAGACCCGCCTCCGCCTCGCCGGCGGGCCCGTGCGAATCCTCAACGTCATGGCCCTCTCGAGCCGGATGAGCGCCCGGGTGGAGGTTGTCGACCTGTCGACCGAGCGGCCGCTCACCATCGCCGGCACCACGCTGGTGGTGCTGCTCTCCGGCGCAGCGCAGGTGCATGCCGCCGACGGCGCCACCGGCACGCTCGCCCTGCTCGACGCGCTCGTGGCGCGGCCCCGTGTGCGGGTGGTGTCCGGCACGGGCCGGGCCGCTGTCATCCGGATGGAGAACTACCGCGCCTGGCGCGCGTTCTCCTGGTAGCGGCTCGTTGCCGGCAGGGCTACTTCTCGCCGGGCATGTGCCCGGTCGTCTTGAGGTAGTACTCCGCAGCCTTGCGCTCCGCCGCGACCCGGGCCGCGCCCACGACGAGACCGGTGATGGCGGCGAAGAGCATCGCTTCCTTCCAGGAGGACTCGTCGGGCTTGGTCGGGTCGCCAGGGGCGTCGCGCCCGGCGGCGAGGCGCCACCCCGCACCGACCAGCTTCGTCGCGATCGCCCCCGCGGCCAGTGCCGCACCCGTACCCAACAACCGCCAACCGAGGACGCCCATCGACGCGATCCCTTCCGTATGCCAAAGGTCCTGGGCCCGGCCAGACTCGACCAGACCCGTCTTCCCACCTGGCACGACTCTTGCACGCCTCGGGGGTAAAGTCATGTTCACGAACGACAGGGGAGCGCCCCAACAGCGCTGAGAGTGCGGTCAGCCCGCAGACCCTCGAACCTGCTCCGGTTAGCACCGGCGAAGGGAGTCGGTTTCATCTCGGGTGTGTCCCGTCCGACGGGCCGCACCTCCCCCGGGAACCCAGTCTGACCCCGGGAGGACACCACATGAGCACCACCGCACCACAGCAACGGAACACCATCCTCGCCACCCGGCCGCTCCGCCGCTGGCGCACCATCGACCTGCTCACCTGTGCCTTCCTCGGAGTCGCCTTCGGCGTCGCCTACTGGGCGTGGGACCTCGTCTACGGCGTCCCGAGCGACGCCCTCACGCTGATCTTCCCGCCCCTTGTCGGCCTCGCCGGTGGGCCCTGGCTCATGGCCGGGGTCGTCGGCGGCCTCGTCGTCCGCCGGCCCGGCGCCGCGCTGTTCGCCGAGCTCATCGCGGCCACCGTGGAGGCGCTCATCGGCAACAAGTGGGGGGTCTCCACCCTCGTGTCCGGCGCGCTGCAGGGGCTCGGCGCCGAGATCGGGTTCGCGATCTTCGCCTACGCCTCCTACCGGCTCGGCACGGCGATCGTCGCCGGCGCCCTCGCCGCACCGCTCGAGGCGATCTACGAGTGGTACGCGTACTGGACCGACTGGGACTTCGGCTACAAGCTCGCCTACCTCGTCTTCTTCACCATCTCCGGGGCAGTCGTCGCCGGCGGGCTGGGGTGGCTGCTCACGCGGGGCCTGGCGCGGTCGGGGGCGCTCAACGCGCTGCCGCCGGGGCAGGAGATCCGCGAGGCGCGCACTGTCTGAGGTGCGCCACGACGCCCGCCCGGCCGGTTCGGACCGGCCGGCGGGCGGCGCCGGCGTGGAGGTCGACCGCCTGACCTGGCGTCCCTACGGGCGCACCCGTGCGGTGCTCGACGAGCTGTCGCTGCGCATCGAGCCCGGCGAGCGGGTGCTGCTCGTCGGGCCCAGCGGGTCAGGCAAGTCGACGCTGCTGCGGGCCATGGCCGGCCTGCTCCTCACCGCTGACGCCGGCGACGTCACGGGTGCCGTCCGCGTGGACGGGGCCGACCCCGGGTCGGTGCCCGCGGGCACGGTGGGGCTGGTCCTCCAGGACCCGGGCGCCGGGGTGGTGGCCTCCACGGTGGCTCGCGACGTCGCGTTCGGCCTGGAGAACGTCGGTATGCCGCGGGCCGAGATGGCCGCTCCGGTCGCCCAAGCTCTTGCGGAGGTGGGGCTCTCGGCGCTCGCCGAGGCCCCCACGGACACGCTGTCGGGCGGCGAGCAGCAGCGGCTCGCCCTGGCGGGGGCGCTGGCCATGTCGCCGCGGGTGCTCCTGCTCGACGAGCCGACGGCGATGCTCGATCCGGACAGCGCGGCTGCGGTGCGGGCGGTCGTCGGCGATGTCGTCCGGGGTCGTGGGCTGACGACGGTCATCGTCGAGCACCGCCTCGGGCCCTGGCTCGACCTCGTCGACCGGCTCGTGGTGCTGGACGACCGCGGCTGTGTAGTGGCCGACGGTGACCCGGAGAGGGTGCTCGCCGAGCAGGGGGCGGGTCTTGTCGCGGCGGGGATCTGGGTGCCGGGGTGGCCCGATCCCGAACCGCTCGACTTGTCCTCGCTCTTCGGCGGGCGGCCTGTGGTGGATCCCCGTCCTGTCGTGGAGGCGCGCGGCCTCTCAGTGCGGCTGACGGCTCGTCCGCTGAACGGTGTCGACCGTGTCACTGAGGCGGTCCGCGAGACGGATCTCACGGTGCGGGCGGGCGAGCTGCGCGCCGTCATCGGGCCGAGCGGGTCCGGCAAGTCGACGTTGCTGGAGGCGCTCGGGGGTCTGGTCGCTCCGACGGCCGGGACCGTGCGGTTGCTTGCGGGGCGCAAGGGCGTGGAGGACGGCCCGGACGGGCCGCCCGCGTCGTGGTCCTCGCCCGAGCTGGCCGCTGCGGTGGCGTGGGTGCCCCAGCGGGCGGGGAGCACGATCCTGCGCCGCACGGTGCGTGAGGAGGTGCTGCTGACCTCGACCGCCCTGGGGCACGACCTGGAGGAAGCCGGCCGCCGAGCCACGGTGCTGCTCGGCCACCTCGGCCTGGGCCACCTCGGCGACGCCGACCCCCGTCATCTCTCGGGCGGCGAGCAGCGCCGCCTCGCCGTTGCCGCGGCCGTGCTCCATCAGCCCGCGCTCGTCCTGGCCGACGAGCCCACGGTCGGGCAGGACCGGCATACCTGGGCCGCCGTCGTCGGGGTGCTGGACGCGGTCCGGTCTGGGGGTTCGGCGGCCGTCGTCGCCACCCACGACGCCGTGGTGGTGGCGCGGGCCGACGCCGTGCATACCGTTTCGCGGTCGCAGAGTGTCGGTCGACCGGACGGGGACGAGCGCCGGGGCCGGCCGCTGGTGTCGTGGTGTGGCCCGCTCTCACTCCTCCTGGCCGGTCTGCTCGTCCTGCCCCTGCCTGCCCTTGTCTCGTCGTGGCCGCAGTACCTCGTCGTCCTCGCCGTCGAGCTTCTCCTGGCCGGGGTCGCGCTGTGGGTGCCCGGGGGTGGCCGCCCGCCGGGGTGGTGGCGCCGACTCGGGCTGCGGCTGGTGCCCGTGCTCCTCGGCGTCCTCACGGTCGCGTGGTCGACCTGGCTGCTGGGTGGCCACCGGGTCGACGTGGCCTTCGGCGCCGGGCTGCGGGTGCTGACCCTCGTGCTCCCGTCGGTCGTCCTTCTGCCGTTCGTCGACCCCGACGCCCTCGGCGACCACCTCGCCCAGCGGCTGCACCTCCCGGCCCGCCCGGTGGTGGCGGCGACCGCAGCGCTGCAACGTTTTCAGGCCTTCGGCGCCCTGTGGACCGAGATCACGAGGGCCCGGCGCGTGCGGGGTGTCGGTGCGGGCCGGTCGTTGGTGGCGCGCTCGCGTGAGGTGGCCTCAACGACAGTGGCGCTGTTCGTGTCGGTGCTGGGCCAGGCTGCTGTGCTGGCACTGGCCATGGACGCCCGCGGCTTCGCCGGCGCCTACCGGCGTACCTGGGCCGGCCCCGCCCCCTGGCGCCTCCCCGACACCCTTGCCCTCCTCGGCGGCCTCGTCATCGTGGCCAGCGCCGCCGCCGTTCGCTTCACGCTTCCGAGCTAACCGAGCGCGCAGCGTTCGTCAACAGCTGCCGTAGGTTCGCTGTCGCTCCGCGGCCGTCAGACGGCGGGCCTGGCCAGCGCGTCGACCATGACGTCGACGGCGACCGGTGGTCGGCCCAGGAGGGACTCGAGAGTGGGGTCGGTGACGTCGAACTCTCCGCGCCGTGCCGCCCGGAACATGCCGATCGAGAAGTCTGCCGCCGCCGGGGGTAGGCCGCGCTGGACCGCCTCGTCCTTCCAGGTCTCGTCGTCGAGGACCACGCGTCGGATGGTGCGGCCGGCGCTCTCAGAGAGCAACGCGCATACCTGAGCGAAGTCCAGTGCGGCGCCGGCGGTGAGGGTAGGGGTCGGTGACGTGAGCAGCTCGGGGCGGGTCAGGGCGATCGCGTCGGCTTCGGCCAGGTCGGCGTGAGCCGTCCAGGACCACGGACCGTCCTCGGGCAGCCGCAACTCGCCCGTCTCCAGGGCGGCCGGGAGGTAGATCTCCAAGGTGCTCGCGTAGAACCCGTGACGCAGCGCGGTCCACCCCACACCGTGGTGGGCGAGGTACTCCTCGGTGGCCGCATGCTGTGGCTGGGCCGGGAAGAGGGAGTGGAACGACGCCGCCTGATGACTGGTGTAGAGCACCCTGCTGGCCCCGGCCTCCACGGCCGCGTCGATGGCCGCCCGATTCGCCGCAGCCGCGCCCGGACCGCGGATCGCTGCTGACACCACCAGCACCTGGTCGGCGCCCTCGAACGCGTGCTGCAGCGAACCCGGATCGGTGAAGTCCCCGCGGCGGACCCGCACACCCCGCTGGAGCAACGCTGCTGCGTCGTCCACGTCGCGCACGCTCACCCCCACCTCGGACGCGGGAACCCGGTCCAGGAGGTGCCGAACGATCTGCGAACCCAAGCGTCCGTTCGCGCCCGTGACAACGATCATGACAACTCCGAATCAGTGATAGCGGTGAAGGCTAGCAGCGATAGTATCAACGATACGGATTCTTGCTATCATCGATTCGTGAACGACCGCATCGACGGCGAGCCCTCGCTGACCCGGGAGGCCGTGATCGCGGCGGCCTGCACACTCCTTCAGCACGGCGGCATCCGCGCCGTCACGACGCGAGGAGTGGCCTCGGCGGCAGGAGTGCCGGCACCGACGATCTATCGGCTGTTCGGCGACAAGGACGGGCTGTTGGGGGCCATGGCCGAGCAAGCCATGACGGACTACGCCGGTCAGGAGGCCGCCAGCCTGGTCGGCGAGACCGCCGACCCGGTCGAGGACCTGCGTCGCGCCTGGCACACCCACATCCACTTCGGCCTGGCCAACCCCGACCTGTATGGCCTGCTGGTCCTGCCCAGTCCGGTCAGAGACGCATCGGCAACGGCCGTCGGCATAGGGGTCCTCACCGAGCGGCTCACTCGCGTGGCGGCCGCCGGTCTGCTGCGGGTCCCCGTCCGACAGGCCGTGCGTATGATCCACGCCGCCGGCAGCGGAGTCGTGCTGACGTTGATCGGCGACCACCCAGACACTCACGACGAGACGCTGTCGGACGCCACTCTGGACGCCATCCTCGCCGGTGTGCTGGCCACCCAACCGGCACCGCGAGCCGACGACCACCACGCGCTGGTGGTCACCCTCGCTGCTGCCCTACCCGACCTGCCAGACCTCAGTGCGGCGGAGAAGCTGCTCCTGCGGGAGTGGCTACAACGCATCACCCCTGAGCGCCGCGTTGAGAGGAGGGAGACGACGATGTCCACATGATTCGACTCACGGACTTCATCATCGACTGCCCGGACACGATGACGCTGGTGGCCTTCTACTCCGAGGTGACGGGCCAGCCGGTCAAGGGGGACAGCGACGAGAACTGGGCCGGT
>JBDSYO010000408.1:0-3003 GCA_039925625.1 Lapillicoccus sp.
CCCACCGGCGCGCTCCAGCCGATAGCGGGGCTGATCGCCTTCTACAACGAGAAGGTCGACGTCACTCTCGACGGGAAGGTGCTGGGCCGCTGACCGGTGAGGCGTAGGCCTGGACCAGCGCCGCACACCGGTCGAGGTCGTCGGGCCCGGTGAGGTCGGGCAGCGCGAGGAAGACGGCGTCCACCCCCCGGTCGCGCAGCCGGGCGTAGCGCTCCGCATGGGCCGCGGCCTCGCCGGCGTGGTGCCGGGCGGCGTACGCCCCTGCGGGCGTGCGGCCCCGCAGCCGCTCGACCCGTCGGGCCGTGTCGTCACGCGAGGTGCCCACGACGGCGACGTCGAGCATGGTGACGGACACGGCGTCTGCGGAGCGACCGGCACGCTCGGCTGCCGCCCGCACCGCGGCGATGCGGACCTCGAGCCGGGCATCGTCCGACGGGACGTTGGCCGCGTCGCCCATCGCGCCGGCGACCCGCAGGGACCGGGCGCCGGAGCCGCCCACGATGATCGGGACAGCGCCCGACGGCCGCGGGTAGCAGGTCGTCTCCGGCAGCGAGACGTGGCGTCCCACAAAGGCTTTCGTGCCCGGCGCCCAGAGCGCGCGCATCGTCTCGATGGTCGCCTCGACGGCGTCGAGCCGTTCGGCGGCCGGAGGAAGGGCGAGCCCGAACCCGGAGTGCTCCCGCTCGTACCAGCCCGCGCCCACCCCCACGAAGGCGCGGCCGCCGCTCAGCACGTCGAGCGTCGCCACGGCCTTCGCGAGCACCCCCGCGTGGTGGAACGTCACGGGTGACACCAAGGTGCCGAGCCGCAGACCGGTGTCGAGCGCCGCGAGGTAGCCGAGCGTCACCCACGGCTCGGGGATCGGGTCCCACGCCCGCCCGACCTGGGGGATCTGGATGAGGTGGTCCATCAGAGCGAGGCCGGTGAACCCGACCTGCGCGGCGCGGGTCGCCACGGCGCGCAGCCAGGCGGACGGGTCGGCGCCCCACGGGAAGGCGCTCAGCTGGAGGAAGGCGCCGGAGACCGGGACGCTTGCGCGGCGGGACTCGGAGGGGGACTCGGAGGGGGACGCGGAGGGGGCGGATCGCGCGGCTGGAGCCGGCGGGTGCGCCGCCGCGTCACCGAAAGGCACGACGTGGACGGCGTCCCAGCCCTCCAGGTCCAGCTCGGTGCGCACCGTCCGCATCCGGCGCAGCTGCGCGGTGAGCACCGCGGCCGGGACCGGCCGGTCGCGGGCGGTGTTGCGCTCGCGGCATACGGTCGCCGGCGTCTCGAGAACGACGGCGACCGCGGCCAGGCCGTGGTCGCGGGCCACCGCCCGGAAGGCCGCGCGCCGGGCCGGGTCGAGGCCCAGGGTGTCGACGACGACGGTCAGACCTCGGCGGGCCCGGGCGGCGAGGATCCGGTCGAGGAGGTCGAAGGCGTCGGCCGACGCGTCGAGGTCGGCCGGCCCGGTGCCGACGACCTCCCGTAGCGCGTCGGACGAGACGACCTCCGCCGCGCGGTAGTGCGCCGCCGCCCACGTCGACTTGCCCGCCCCCGCGGCGCCGACGAGGACGACGACCGCGGGGTCGGGGAGGTCAGGCATACGCGCTGGTCAGTTGAGCTGCTTGACGTCGAGCTCGCCGTCGGCGTACCGCTTACGCAGGACCTTCTTGTCGAACTTGCCCACCGACGTCTTCGGCACCTCGTCGATGAAGGCCCACCTCTCGGGCACCTGCCAGTGCGCGACCTTGCCCTCGAGGTTGTCGGACAGCTCGTCGGGGGTGACCGACTGGCCGTCGGCGAGCACCACCGAGGCGAGCGGCCGCTCGCCCCACTTGTCGTCAGGCACGCCGACGACGGACGCCTCCTTGACGGCCGGGTGGCCCATCAGCGCGTTCTCCAGGTCGACCGAGGAGATCCACTCGCCACCGGACTTGATGACGTCCTTGGACCGGTCGGTGAGGATGAGGAACCCGTCGGGGGTGAGCGCGCCGACGTCGCCCGTCCGGAGCCAGCCGTCGTCGCTGAACTTCGACGCCATCTCGTCCTTGTCGGTGTCGTTCTCGGTGCCGTTGAGGTAGTAGCTGGCCGTGATCCACGGGCCCCGGACCTCGAGCTCCCCCACCGACTCGCCGTCCCACGGCTGCTCGCTGCCGTCCGGTCCCATGAGCCGGCCGTCGACCCCGACGAGCAGTCGGCCCTGCGCCGAGCGGTAGCGCCAGTACTCGTCGCTGCCCTTCTCGACGGCGGAGGGCGGGATGGCGAGGGTGCCGACGGGCGACATCTCGGTCATTCCCCAGCCGTGGATGATCTCGATGTCGTGGCGGTCCTGGTAGGCCTTGATCATGGCTGGAGGGGCCGCCGAGCCGCCGACCATGAGCCGGTAGCAGGTGTCGGTCATGCCCGGGTGCTCGTCGAGGTAGCGCAGCACGCCGTGCCAGATCGTGGGCACGCCAGCGGCAAACGTCACACGCTCGCCTGCGAGCAGTTCCACGATGCTGGCCGCATCCAGGCACGGGCCGGGCATCACCTGGCTGCTCCCCAGCATCGCGCAGGCAAACGGCAGGCCCCATGCGTTCACGTGGAACATCGGCACGACGGCCAGCGCCACGTCGGACTCGCGCAGGTTCAGGCAGTCGGGCAGCCCCGACGCCAGCGCGTGCAGCACCATGGAGCGGTGCGAGTAGAGCACGCCTTTGGAGCGTCCCGTCGTGCCCGACGTGTAGCACATCACCGCGGCCGCACGCTCGTCGATGTCGGGCAGCACGTCGCGCGGCGTCGCCGACGCGACCACCTGTTCGTACGACAGTGTGCCAGGCGGCAGGTCGCCATCGTCGTCGATGACCAGGATGCGGATGTCGCCCAGGCGGTCGCGCACGGGCGCAAACAGCGGCCACAGGATCTTGTCGACGACGATGGCGGAGTCGCCCGCGTGGTTGATGATGTACGCCAGTTCCTCGGCGTGCAGGCGGATGTTCAGCGTGTGCAGCACGGCGCCGGATCCGGGCACGCCGTAGT
>JBDSYO010000409.1:0-3378 GCA_039925625.1 Lapillicoccus sp.
TCCCCGCCGGCAAGGCCCGGCTGACCGTGCGACACGACGCTGCGGCGCCTGCCGTCGACGTCCGAGCGGGCGGCAAGCCGGTCTTCACCGGTCTGACCAACCCGGGTGAGAAGTCGGCCGTCGTCGATGCGGGCACCGTCTCGGCCGACGTCGTGCTCGCGGGCACGAGCGACGTGGCGATCGGGCCGGCCGACCTGAACCTCAAGGAGGGCACGAGCACGATCGTGTACGCCTGGGGCAGCGCGGCGGACAAGAACCTCAAGCTCGCGGTGCAGACCATCTCCGGTATGCACTCGGCTCCGGGCGGGGTCCCCGCCGGTGACGGTGGCCAGGCTGCGGCGGGTGCGGGTCTGAACGGCTCCGGGCTGGGCCTGGTCCTGCTCGGCGGGGCCGCGGCGGGGGGGCTGGTGCTCCTCACCACCCGGCGTCGCGCCCAGGTCCGCGCCTGATCCCGATGTCCATCGGCAGGGTGGTCTCCGTTGTGGCGGCCACCCTGCTCGGCGCTGCCCTGACGGCGGCGCTCCTCGGGGGACGGCTGTGGGGCGGCGACTCCGCCCAGGCCACCGACGGCCGGTCGGCCGGCCTGGCCAGTTCGGCCGTGCCACGCATACCGAGCCCCTCGTCGTCATCGACCTCGTCCGTCGCCCCCTCCCTCAACGCCCACACGACTTCCACCCCCACCGCCGCAGCCGACCCCGCGGCGGCCGCCCCCACCCGGGTGGTCCTGCCCCGGCTCGGCGTCGACATGCCGGTCGAGGCGCAGGGGGTCGACGGCAACGGTCAGATGGGGCTGCCGCCGGACCCGGGCGTGGCGGGGTGGTACCGGTTCGGCGCTGCCCCGGCCGACGGGGCGGGGGCGGTCGTCGTGGCCGCCCACCTCGACAGCAAGCGGCTCGGCGTCGGCCCGTTCGCCCGCCTCGGGTCGGCGCGGGCGGGCGACGAGGTGGAGCTGTGGGTCGCCGGGGCACGCATCACCTACCGGGTGAGCCAGGTGGCCCGGGTCGACAAGGCGCAGCTGGACGCGGAGGGGCTGTTCTCGCTGTCGGGCCCGCCCCGACTACACCTCGTCACCTGCACGGGCGACTACGTCGCGGGGTCGGGGTATGCGCAGAACCTCGTCGTCGTCGCCGACCGGGTCACCTCGTGATGGTGGTGTCCTAAGGTGAGTCGTGGAATGACCGAGATGGAGACGCGACGCAGCTCGCTCGCCCTCGCTGAGGCGTTGGCGGACGGGTCGCACGACGCGCTCTCCGAGTGCTACCGGCTGTGGGCTCCGCTGCTGGTCGGCATCGCGGCGCGCTCCCTGGGCAGCCGCCACGACGCCGAGGACGTGGTGCAGCAGGTCTTCGTCTCGGCGTGGCGCAGCCGGGGCACCCTCCGCCCGTCGGAGCACGCCCTGCCGGCGTGGCTGATCGGGATCACGCGCCGCCGCGTGGCCGACGAGTACGAGCGCCGGGCCCGGGAGAACCGCAAGGCCAACCGGATGGGCTCGACCCTCGACGACGACGAGGCCCGGGTGGGCGACGCGCACGTCGACCAGATCGTCGACCGGGTCGTCCTGCGCGACGCTGTGGACCAGATGCCAGAACCTCGTCGCTCCGTAATCAATCTGGCGTACGTCGAGGACCGAACACATGAGGACATCGCCGCGCGGCTGGACCTGCCGCTGGGCACGGTCAAGAGCCACATGCGGCGCGGACTGCTCCAGCTACGACGACACCTGAGGGAGGCGAGCGATGAACCACGTGACTGACGAGACCCTCGCCGCGATCGCCCTCGGCGAGCACGACGTCGACCCCGCAGCCCGCGACCACGTCGGTGGCTGCCCGGTGTGCTCGCTGGAGGTCGCCGAGCTGACGCAGGTGGACGCACTCCTGCACCGGGAGCGCGCCCCGGCCGACGCGAGCAGCGCCGTTGAGGCGCGTGCGGTACGCCTCGAGCCGAGCGCGGGCCTGTGGACCCGCATCCTCGCGGAGACCCAGGACGCACCAGCCGCACCAGCCGCGCCAGCCGCGCCGGCCGTCGCGGCGTCGGCACCGGTGGTCGACCTGGCCGACCGCCGCGCCGCCGCGTCCTCGGCCGCGGCCTCGACCTCGCCTCCGGTCCGCCGCCGGGCGGGGTGGATCGTCGCCGCAGCAGCCGCCTGCGTGCTGGCCGGCGCCCTCGTGGGCCACGCCCTGTGGAGCGGCGCCAACGAGCCCAGCACACAGATCGTGGCTACGACGGCGCTGACCACCCTGGACGCCACCCGTCAGCAGGAGGGCACCGCCGAGCTGCTCGACGCCCGCGGGGTGCGCGAGCTGCGGGTCGACGCGGCGACGATGCCGGCCGGCAGCGGCTATGTGGAGGTCTGGCTCATCAACGCCGACGGCAAGCGGATGGTCTCGCTCGGGGTGATGTCGACACGTCGGGAGGTCTTCACGGTGCCGTCGGGGGCCATCGAGCAGGGCTACACCATCGTCGACCTCTCCCGAGAGCAGTTCGACGACAAACCGCAGCACTCGGGCGACAGCATCATGCGCGGCACCCTGCCTGCCTAGCCCTCGCGTCCCTCCGCCGACAGCGCGGTCAGCCGCCGGTTGCCGTGCGGAGCGCGGCCAGCACCTGGCCGTCGATGCCGTCGGGGGTCATCCGCATCTCGTAGTTCTCGACCCCTGCCCAATCGGCGAGGGCCTCCGCCGGCGGACCGGTATGCCCGAGGCGAGCCAGACGCTCGCCCACCTCGGCCGCGAGGTCGCCGGTCAGCGGCTGCACGTCCTGCGCAGACCCGAAGTAGAGGTCGTTGAGGTCGAGCAGCCGGGCGAGCGCCTGGCTGGCGTCGGGGTGGTCGTCGACCCGTAGGTCGACGAGCACGCCGTTGCCGTCGTAGCCCGCCCCGGGCGCGACGACGTAGAGCGCCGCCCCCTGCCGCCCGCGGGCGTCACCTCCCGCGGCGTCACCGGCGAGGAGCGCTGCGAGCAGCCGGCGCGCGAAGGGCATACCGGCGCTGTCCAGCCAGGCCCGCTCCATGTCGGCGACCACCTGCTCGCCGACGAGGATGTTGCCCTGGATGGCGTAGCGACCGCTCGCGTCGGCTCCCGACCGACCGCCGGCCCAGGCCATGCACTCGCTGCCGGTGTAGGTCGCCTGGCTGCCGACACTCACGACCCCGAGCTGGCGGTGTTCGCGCCCCTCGTCGGCCGCGGTGACCGCGGCGACGGCGGCGGCCGCATCGACGCCGGCGGCCAGGAGGTCGAGCGCGTCGGCGCGGTAGGACCACTTGGCCATGGCCTGGGTGGCGACGGCTCCCACCAGGCGGGCCTCGTCGCCGTCAGTGGCGAGGCGGGCGGCCGGGACCACCGACCCGACGGCGAGGAACTTGCTGGCGACGGCGACGCC
>JBDSYO010000410.1:0-3236 GCA_039925625.1 Lapillicoccus sp.
CCCGACGACGAGAGCGGCGGCGCCACGGCCGGGGCGCACCGGTCGGCGCGGTCCGTGGCCGGCGGCCGGCGGCTCGGGCGGCTCCGGGGGCTCGGTCGAGCGCTCGGGCAGCGCTCTCGACCGGGTGCGCCCGAGGCTCCCCGGACCTCCGCGGGAGCGCCACGCACCAGTACCCGCACCCCGTCCCGGGCGTCGTCCCCGGCGCCCAGCCGAGCTCCGGCCCGCACACCTGCCCGTACACCGGCCCGCACACCGGCCCGCGCACGAGGCAGGACCCCGGCCCGGGTCATCGCGTCCCGGGCCCGTTTCGAGCGACGCGCGTCGCAGGTGCGGCGCCGTCCACAGCGGCTGCTGGCCGTCGTCGCCGTGGCCCTGCTGACCCTCGTCGCGGTCGCCTGGGTGGTGGGGTTCAGCCCTCTGCTCGCCACGCGCACGGTGACCGTGACCGGCCTGACCGACCCGGCGGAGCTCGAGCGCGCGCTTGAGGCCGCAGGCATCGCCCCCGGCACCCCGCTGGCCCGGGTGGACACCGCTCGAGCCGCCGACGGGGTCCGACGGCTGCCGACGGTGGCCTCGGTCACCGTGGACCGCTCGTGGCCCGCCACCATCGTTGTGGCCGTCCAGCGCAAGCTGCCCGTCCTGGCCGTGAAGAACTCTCAAGGTCAACTACAGGTCGTGGATGCGTCCGGCGTCCCCTACGAAGTCGTTGCCGCCCTGCCCCCAGGAGTGGCGGAGGTCAACGCCGCCTCGGAGGCGCCCGACCCGGAGGGCGTCCGCGCCGCGATCAGCATCCTGCAGCTCATGCCCCCGGCCCAGCGCGCGCAGGTCTCGGGCGTCACCGTGACGAGCGCCGACCTCGTCACCCTCCAGTTGGGCGACGTCAGCGTGGTCTGGGGCGGTCTCGCCGACGGACCGAAGAAGCTGACGGTGCTCCAGGCCCTGTTGCCCACGCACCCGGCCGTCATCGACGTCAGCGCGCCGGACACTCCCGTCACCCGCTGAGTGCGGGTCGAGGGACAGCGCAGCCGGCGAGTCGAGGGCGCTGCCTCCGGCGAGTCACCACCGCCACACGGGTCCCATCCGTCACAACGGTCCCACCCGGACCGCCATGGCGCGTCAATCTCGCGGCGAGGTCGAGGACACGCCGCCGCGTTGGTTGATCGCGATGAGCCCACGGCATACCGTCTGGCAGCAGCAGGGCTCAACATGATCTAACCATCAGGTAGAGATTGAGAGACGGCGACACGCCGTACCGCGGTCCACCACCGTCGACACCACCAGAGCACCACTCAGGAAGGCCCAACCCTCGTGGCTTCAGACCCGCACAACTACCTGGCCGTCATCAAGGTCGTCGGCATCGGCGGCGGAGGGGTCAACGCGATCAACCGGATGATCGACGTCGGCCTCAAGGGCGTGGAGTTCATCGCCATCAACACCGACGCCCAGGCGCTGCTGATGAGCGACGCCGACGTCAAGCTCGACGTCGGCCGCGAGCTCACCCGCGGACTCGGGGCGGGCGCCGACCCGGAGGTCGGGAAGAAGGCGGCCGAGGACCACGCGGAGGAGATCGAGGAGGTTCTCAAGGGGGCCGACATGGTCTTCGTCACCGCGGGCGAGGGCGGCGGCACCGGCACCGGCGGGGCGCCCGTGGTGGCCCGGATCGCCCGCGGGCTCGGGGCTCTGACCATCGGCGTCGTGACCCGCCCCTTCACCTTCGAGGGTCGGCGCCGCGCCAACCAGGCCGAGTCCGGCATCGCCTCGCTGCGCGAGGAGGTCGACACCCTCATCGTCATCCCCAACGACCGGCTGCTGTCGATCAGCGACCGCAACGTCTCGATGATGGACGCGTTCCGCAGCGCTGACCAGGTGCTCCTGTCCGGTGTCCAGGGCATCACCGACCTCATCACGACGCCCGGCCTCATTAACCTCGACTTCGCCGACGTCAAGTCGGTCATGCAGGGCGCCGGCTCGGCGCTCATGGGCATCGGGTCGTCGCGTGGCGAGGACCGCGCGGTCCAGGCGGCGGAGCTGGCCATCTCGTCCCCTCTTCTCGAGGCGAGCATCGACGGGGCCCACGGCGTGCTGCTGTCGATCTCCGGAGGGTCCGACCTCGGGCTCTTCGAGATCAACGAGGCCGCGCGGCTGGTCCAGGAGGCCGCCCACCCCGAGGCCAACATCATCTTCGGCGCGGTCATCGACGACGCCCTCGGTGACGAGGTGCGGGTCACCGTCATCGCGGCCGGTTTCGACAGCGGCTCGCCCAACAAGCGTCAGGACGACCGGGCGCTCGGCTCGGTGCACGGGCGCACCCAGCCGCCCTCCTCGCCCGCCTCGGCGGCGTCGCACCGGTCCGACCCGGCTCCGGCCCCCGCCCGGGAGTCCGCCCCGTCCGGCACCCCGCTGCCGCCGCGGTCGGCAGACCCCGCGGGTCCGGGGGCGGGTCCCTCGTCGTCCGGGCCGGCCTCCCAGCCGGTGCAGCGGCCGCCGCACGCAGTGACCTTCGACGACGGCGACGACCTCGACGTGCCGGACTTCCTCAAGTAGGCCGTCAGCTAGGGGTACTACCGGTCCAGCACGACAGCCGCGGTATGCCGCAGGGTCACCTGTGGCATACCGGCGCCGCTCTGTGAGGATGGCGGGGTGTTCACCTGGCGCCGCGACCTGCCCGCGGAGCCGGGCCGCGCCGGGGTGACCTTCGCCTTCACCTCCCGCCGGGGCGGCGTGAGCGCCGCACCCTGGGACGGGCTCAACCTCGGCGGCACCACCGGGGACGACGGTGATCACGTGGCCGCCAACCGGGCCCGGGTCGCCATGGGGCTCGACGTCGCACCGAGCCGGCTCGTCCTCATGAACCAGGTGCACGGGCGCGCCGTCGCAGTCGTCGACGGCCCCCACCGGGGGGAGGTGCCCTCCGTCGATGCGCTGGTCACCCGGCATACCGATCTGGCGCTGGCCGCACTCGTGGCCGACTGCGTCCCCGTGCTGCTCGCCGACCGTGACGCCGGCGTCGTCGCCGCGGTGCATGCCGGCCGGCCCGGGCTCGCCGCCGGGGTGGTCGAGGCGGCGGTCGCGGCCCTGGAGCGGGAGGGGGCGCGGGCGGAGGCCCTGGAGGCGGTTGTCGGGCCGTCGGTCTGCGGGCGATGCTACGAGGTGCCAGAGGCCATGCGGTCCGAGGTCGCGGCGGTCAGCCCGGTGAGCGCCACCTTGTCCTGGACCGGCACCCCCGCGCTCGACGT
>JBDSYO010000411.1:0-2518 GCA_039925625.1 Lapillicoccus sp.
CAGTTCGCCGGCTCGGAAGCGGACGGCTGCGCCTGGTCGTGGTCGGCAACGGGATGGCCGGGGCGCGCACCGTCGAGGAGATCCTCTCCCGCGGGGGCGCCGAGCAGTTCGCGATCACGATGTTCGGTGACGAGCCCTACGGCAACTACAACCGGATCCTGCTGAGCCACGTGCTCTCCGGTGAGGAGACCGACGAGGACATCTTCCTCAACACGCTCGACTGGTACGCCGACAACGACATCACCCTGCATGCCGGGGTGCGGGTCACCCGGGTCGACCGCTACGCCAAGGTGGTCCTCTCCGACGACGGGCGCACGACGCCCTACGACAAGCTCATCCTCGCCACCGGCAGCCGGCCGTTCATGCCGAAGATGGAGGGGATGTACCTCCCCGGGTCACGCGGCGCCGAGTCCGGTCTGATCCCGGGTGTGTTCGCGTTCCGGACGCTGGACGACACCCGGCGGATGGTCGAGTACGCGAAGCACGACGACCACCACAGGGCCGTCGTCGTCGGGGGCGGGCTCCTGGGGCTGGAGGCGGCCCGCGGGCTGCAGAGCTACGGGCTCTCGGTCGACGTGGTCCACTCGGCGCAGCACCTCATGAACGCCCAGATGGGCGCCCAGGGCGGCGACATCCTCCTCAAGAGCCTCGAACGGCTCGGGTTCACCGTGCACGTCGGCACGCACACGACCGGGGTGCTCGGCGGCGACAAGGTGCGGGGCGTCACCCTCAAGGACGGCACCGAGGTCCCGTGCGACCTCATGGTCCTCGCGGCCGGGGTGCGCCCCAACACCGACGTCGCCATGACGAGCGGCTTCAGGGTCGAGCGGGCCATCGTGGTCGACGACCAGATGCACACCCTCGACGACGACGACGTCTATGCCGTGGGCGAGTGCGCCCAGCACCGGGGCCAGGTCTACGGTCTCGTCGCACCGCTGTGGGAGCAGGCGGTCGTCCTCGCCGACGGGATCACGGGCGCCGACGACACCGCCGCCTATATGGGGTCCCGCACCGCCACCAAGCTCAAGGTCGCTGGCGTCGAGGTCGCCTCGATGGGTGTCACGGGGCCGGAGCGGGACACCGACGAGCACATCGTCTACTCCGAGCCGAGCAAGGGCACCTTCAAGTCGATCGTCATCCGGGACGGCCGGATCATCGGCGCGACCCTGCTCGGCGACAGCCGCAAGGTCGCCTTCCTCCAGCAGGCATTCGACCGCGGCCTACCGCTGCCCGAGGCCCGGGCCGAGCTGCTCTTCGACCTCGGCGGCCCGGCGGAGGACGTCGGCGTCGCCGAGCTCGCCGACGACGCCCAGGTCTGCAACTGCAACGGCGTCAGCAAGGGCACCATCTGTGGCGCGGTGGCGTCCGGCATCAAGACGGTGTCCGGCGTCATGGACCGGACTCGGGCCGGCAAGGGCTGCGGGTCGTGCAAGAGCCTCGTGGCGCAGCTGGTCGAGTACGCCGCGGGCGGCGCCGTGGAGGAGGACCCGGCCGTGCACTACTACGTGCCCGGGATCGCCATGGACAAGCCGGCGCTCATGGCCGCGATCCGGGAGCGCGACCTCCGTTCCCCCTCCTCGGTCTTCGCAGCCCTCGCCCCGGAGGGGGCCGAGGACGCCAAGTCGAAGATGGGACTGGCCTCCCTGCTGAAGATGATGTGGGGCGAGGCGATGGAGGACGAGCGAGGCGCCCGCTTCGTCAACGACCGGGTGCACGCCAACATCCAGAAGGACGGCACCTTCTCGGTCGTGCCGCAGATGCGCGGCGGCGTGACCACCCCCCAGCAGCTGCGCCGCATCGCCGACGTCGCCGACAAGTACCAGGTGCCCATGGTCAAGCTGACCGGCGGCCAGCGCATCGACCTGCTCGGCATCCGCAAGGAGGACCTTCCCGCCGTGTGGGCCGACCTCGACATGCCGTCAGGGTACGCATACGGAAAGTCGATGCGCACGGTGAAGACCTGTGTGGGACAAGAGTTCTGCCGGTTCGGCACCGGCGACTCGACCAAGCTCGGGATCGAGCTGGAGACGCGGCTGCAGGGCATGGAGAGTCCGGCCAAGATGAAGCTGGCCGTCTCCGGCTGCCCCCGCAACTGCGCCGAGTCCCTCGTCAAGGACGTGGGCATCGTTGCGATCGAGGGCGGTCACTGGGAGATCTACGTCGGAGGGGCCGCGGGCGCACACATCCGCAAGGGCGACCTGCTCTGCACCGTGGACGACGCCGAGGAGGCCAAGCGGCTGACGGGCCGGTTCCTGCAGTACTACCGGGAGAACGCCAAGTGGCTCGAGCGCACGTATGCGTTCGTGCCCCGCGTGGGGCTCGACACGATCCGCGCTGTCGTCGTCGACGACTCCGAGGGCATCGCCGACCGGCTCGACGCCGCCGTGCAGGAGCACGCCGACACCTTCGTCGACCCATGGACGCAGGGTCGGGAACCGCTGACCCCAGGGCAGTTCCGCACGTCGCTGCCGCTCGAGGTGCTCCCGCAGGTGCCGGCCGACCGGGCCAAGACGCTTCT
>JBDSYO010000412.1:0-3411 GCA_039925625.1 Lapillicoccus sp.
CCACTCGAGGGCGGCGTGGCTGGACACGGAGCCGTCGACACCCACGACGACGGGTGGTCTGGGACTCAGCGTCATGTCCACTCTCCTGTCGAGATGGAGGGGCGCCTGAAAGACGCCCTCAAGTCCAAACTCCTCTGTCGCGGTGGGGCGGGCCAGGGACCTTCGGCCCGCTCGCGCCGACTCTCGGCATCACACGCTTGAACCGTGCTCACCGCCTCTCGCCCGCTGCCGTCCGTTGCCGATGCTGTCGTGCTACTGCTCACCCAGCCCCGGCCTGCGGGGCGACGCACTGCGGTCGTCGCGTCCGCGGCCGGGGTCAGTGCCGCAGCCGCCGCCGCACTGGAGCAAGCGGGGCTCCTTCCCGCGGACGTCACCCAGCACTGCGACATGCGCACCCGCTTCGTCGCGCCCACCGCCACGCTTACGGGCGGGTCGGTCACCCTCCCCAGCGCCACGGCCGGGGTCAGCCTCGGTGCCGTCCTGGCTACGCTCGCCGAAGACCCCGGCGTCGACGCGATCGTCGTCGCCGTCGACCCGGCGCCCTGGTCGGGAGCGCAGCTGGCCCGCACCCTCGACGCCGTCAGTCGGCAGTACCCCCGCGTCACTGTCGTGGCGGCCGTCCCCCTCGCACGGCCCGCCCGGGCTCCGGCGATCGGCACCGTCCCGTCCTTCCCCGACCTGAGGCGGGCGGCCCAGGCGCTCGCGGCCGCGGTCGCCGGGCAGCAGCCCGGGGGCGAGGAGATTCACGGCCCGGGCTGACGATGGACGACCTCCGCGCGCGGGGCGTGGCCGGACGCGCGGTGATCAACGAGATCTCAGGAGGTCCACCACTTCCCGCACCGCACCAAGATCGGCGCGGCGAACCGGGCCGGATGAGCCGGTACGGCGGGGACGCCTTGCCTAGGCTGGTCACATGTCCGAGCCCACCGCAGCGGCCGCCGCCGCGTATGCCGACGCCGCGCAGGTCGACGCCGAGGAAGCGGCCGCCCACGCGCAGGTGAGCGTCCACGAGGTCGCGATGGCCGATCTGCAGGACGCGAGCGGGCTGGTCGCCCACCTATGGGGTCCACAGGGCGACGCCGACAGCCAGCTGCTACGAGCCGTGCTGCACGCCGGGAACTCGGCGCTCGTCGCGACCCAGGGTGGTCGGCCCGTGGGTGGCTCGCTCGGGTTCCTGGGCTGGGACGAGGGCGTCCACCTGCACTCCTACGGTGCGGCGGTCCTGGAAGGGCACCGGTCCCATGGGGTCGGCTTCGCACTCAAGCTCACGCAGCGCGCCATTTGCCTCCGGCAGGGCGTCCGCGAGATCCGGTGGATCTTCGACCCGATGCGGGCCCGCAACGCCCATTTCAACGTGGTCAAGCTCGGAGCTCGGGTTCGCGCCTTCCGCCCGGGCTTCTACATCGCAGACCAGATGGATCGTGTCGAGGTGACGTGGGCACTGGACGCGCCCGTGGGCGCGCGTCGGCAGCCCGGTTCGTCGTCGGACGACCACCTCACCGCGCTCGTGCCCGTTCCTCCGGACATCCTGGCTCTGGACGACCAAGACCCCGTGACGGCGCAAGAGATCCGGCGGACCTCCACGGATCGTTTCGGTCAGCTGTTCCGCGACGGGTGGTCGCCCACCTGGGTCGAGGGTGGGTGGCGGTTCAGCCCCCCGGCCAACCCCTGACCTGGCTCACCGATGATGATGTCCGAACTGCCGGTGAACGCCATCGGAGCGCTGGAGCGCGGCATACCGACCCGGGCCTATCCCCACACTGTACGAGCGCTGTCGGGAGGCCCTGGACCTGACTGAGGCCGAACGGGCTCAGCTGGTTGCCGCTGTCCGACCTCGCCAAGCACGCCGCTGCAGCCCAGTGAAGACCGCGAGGGAGAACCCGTGGGCGCGGCTCAGCAGACCCTGGTCGCGTGCGGTCTGGGACAGCTGGGTGTGGGTGACGGGATGGACCGCCGAGCGCGGCTTGCGCGTACGGATGGGGGCAGCAGCGGACGGGTGGATAGAGCCGGATATCGAACTCCTGGGGGTCATTGGCCTCCCAACCGTGATGCGAGCAGCGAGTCGGTTCGTCCCGAGCGAGGTCCACCTAGATACCTCAATCCCACGCGACCGTAGGTCACATCCTCGAATCGTGCGGTGCTGCATCCAACGAGCGCCGTGGCGGCGTACGCCTGGGGCATGATGCCAGGGTGACGACGGCCCTCCGGACTCCGCTGCGGGTCGGTTATGCCGCCGGCGGTATCGCCACCGGCGCGTTCGGCACCGTGCCCGGCCTGCTGTTGCTGCCCTACCTCACCGACAGCCTGGGCCTGTCGTCCGTGGTCGCCGGACTGGTCGTCTTCGCCCCCAAGGCGTGGGACGTGGTGGCCAACCCGATCACCGGTCGGCTCAGCGACCGCTACAGCTCCCGGCACGGCACCCGGCGACCGTTTCTGCTCTGGGGCGGTGTCGGTCTGGCGATCGGTTTCGCCCTGCTCTTCTCGGGTCCGCACGCCCCGATGGCTCTGGCCGGGGGCTGGGTGGTGGTCGTCTTCTTGATCTGTGCCACGGCCTACTCGGTCTTCCAGGTCCCCTTCGTCGCGCTGCCGGCCGAGCTCACCGACGACTACGCCGAGCGCACCCGGTTGCTCACCTGGCGGGTCGCCATCCTGGCGGTGGCGATCTTGGTCAGCGGGGCCACCGCGCCCGTGATCAGGGACGCGGTCGGCGGCGCCGCGGGTTATCGGGCGATGGCGCTCTTCGTCGCGGTGTTGATCTTGGTCGGGGCGGTCGGCGCGTACGTCGGCACCCGCAGCGCCCGGCCCACCCCGGTGCCGGCTGCGGAGGGATCGCTGGCCACCCAGCTGCGGTTGGCCTGGGCAGTCCGCGACTTCCGCCGGTTGTTGATCACCTTCGTCGTCCAGGCCCTGGCCATCGGCGCGCTGCTGGCCGGAGTCGACTACCTCGCCCGGGTCGTGCTCGGTCGGCCCGGGGCGTCGGCGATCTTGTTCGGCTGCTTCGTCGGGCCGGCGCTGCTGGTCACCCCGCTGTGGCAGCGGTTGGCCGGGCGGACCGGCAAGCAGCGCGGCTATCTGATCAGCTCGGCGGTGCTGGCCGTCGGGGCCGTGGGGATGGTCAGCACCGGTCACGCCCCGATCATGATCACCTATCTGCTGACCGCGGTCGTCGGCATCGGCTACGCCGGCTGCCAGCTGTTCCCGTTGGCGATGCTGCCCGACACCGCCGGGGTCGACGCCCGGCGTACGGGGGCCAACCGGGTCGGGGTGTTCACCGGGATCTGGACGGCCGGCGAGACCTTCGGACT
Organism: Lapillicoccus sp.; assembly: GCA_039925625.1. Taxonomy (GTDB): domain Bacteria; phylum Actinomycetota; class Actinomycetes; order Actinomycetales; family Dermatophilaceae; genus Lapillicoccus. The sequence continues at coordinate 3,306 of JBDSYO010000412.1, forward strand.
CGCGCTGGGTCCGGCCGTCTTCGCGGGTGTTCTGGCCCTCGGCGGTTACGTCTCCTCGACCGGCGGCACCGTCATCCAGCCGGCCTCAGCGGTCACGGCGATCGTG
>JBDSYO010000413.1:0-3536 GCA_039925625.1 Lapillicoccus sp.
CGTCCACCGACGAGGCGCAGGAGAAGGCGGGCGTATCCGTCGCCCGGTCGGTGCGGCTCGCCCTCGGCGGCGATCTCGTGCCCGACGCCGTCAACGTCTCGGGTGGGGCGATCGACGAGGAGGTCCGGCCCGGGATCGCCCTGGTGGAGAAGCTCGGCCGGATCTTCATGGCTGTGGCCGGGCAGGTGCCGGTGCAGCTCGACATCGACGTGCAGGGCGAGATCACCGAGCACGACGTGTCGGTCTGGCGGCTCTCGGCGCTGAAGGGGCTGTTCCAGGACGTCGTCGAGGAGCAGGTCTCCTACGTCAACGCGCCGATCATCGCCGAGCAGCGCGGCTGCGAGACGCGGCTGCTCACCGACCCCACGAGCGGCGACTTCCGCAACGTCACCACCCTGCGCGGCACCCTCGGCGACGGCTCTGTCGTGTCGGTCGCGGGGACGCTCACCGGCCCGCGGATGATCGAGAAGATCGTCGGCATCAACGGGTTCGACATCGAGGTGCCGCTGACCGACCACCTCGCGGTCTTCACCTACACCGACCGGCCCGGCGTCGTCGGTCAGGTCGGAGTGATCCTCGGTGACGAAGGCATCAACATCGGCGGTATGCAGGTCGCCCGCAGCGAGAAGAGCGGCTCCGCCCTCGCCGTGATTAGCGTCGACACCCGCCTGCCGCAGGCCGTGGCCGCCCGGATCGCCGAGGCCGTCGGCGCCGAGTCGTTCTCCGTCATCGACCTCTGACCCGTCCCCGCCCCGCTCTTTCGCCGCCAAAGGTCACCTCTGGCGTCGCGTGCCGGCCGAGAGGTCAGGTTTGGCCCTTCTGAGGGCGTCAAAACCGCCAAAGGTGACCTTTGGACTCGCCTTGCGGCCACGACGTCCGGCCGCGGTGGACGGTCTTCAGCGCCCGGGGGTCACGAGTCGGATGGGTCGCTCACGCCGGAAGGGTGACCCCCAGCAGGCGGGCGAGCCGAGTGAGGGTCCGCGCGACGCGTACGGGATGGGTCACCGACGCGGACGTCAGCTGGACGTAGTGCCAGCCGTGATCCTGGATCGACTCCCGTCGCCCGACGTCGACCTGCCAGCGGCGGCGATCGACGCGGTGGTAGTCGCCGTCGAACTCCGCCACGACCCGGTGCTCCTTCCAGACGAAGTCCCCCGTGCCCAGCCACTCCCCGGCCTCGTCCGCCACGGGCACGTTGAGCGCAGGCTCCGGCAGCCCGGCGCGAACGAACAACAGCCGGGTGCGCGTCTCCATCGGCGAGTCGCTCCGGATGCGGATCAGCGGCAGCGCTTGTCGCATCCGGTGAACTCCGCGCTGCCGGGCCCGGGCGGCGGTGATGTCGTGCAGGGCGGCGAGCGGTATGCCGCGTCGCCAGTGGGCGACCGCGTCTCCCAGGACGACGAGGTCGTCGAGCGCGAGGGAGGGCGCCAGGTCGGCCCAGGTGGTCACCGCGTCCGTGCAGAGGTAAGGCCCCGACTCCAGGGTGGACCGCAGCTCGAGCCCGCGATGGGAGACGATGCCCTGGCGTCGCAGCCGCGATCCGATGGTCGGCCCGCAGACGTGGATGGGCTCCCTGTGGCCCCACTCCTGCGGCAGGGGCAGCCTCTGGATGCGCGCCGATGTCTCGCGGCAGAAGGCCTCGTCGTCGTCGATGAGGATCGCCGCGGCCCGGAGCGTTTCCGCGAAGGTGGGCGTTCGGTTGTCCGGATGGCGCACGCCCCATAGGGGATGCCCGAGGTCACGACCGCGCAGGCGGGCGCGGCTGAGCCCGAGGTCGATGGCGTCGTGCACGAGGAAGGGCCCATGGGGGAGAGGCTCCGGCAACGACGAACGCATACCTCGAGCGTGATGCAACGCGGCATGCTCCCCTGGGGGTTGTCCACAGGCCCGGCCGTCAGCAAGGCCAGCCAGCCACGGCGGCGGAGTTCTAGGCGAGCCGCTAAAGGTCACCTTTGGCTGTCCAGGAGGGCCCCCAAGGTCCAGTGGTGACCTTTGGGGGCCGCAAGCGGGTCCAAAGGTGACCTTTGGCGGGGCCGGGACGACGTGGGTCGGTATGCCCCCAGGCCGGCGGGACGGCACGGAGCCCAGGCGGGTCCGGATGGTGGAACCGACCTGCCGGATAGTAGGACGTCCACGTAATCTCGGAAGCACCGCGGCGGTTCCTCCCCAGGGCCGGCTGCGGCGGGCTCCCACAGCCGCCCCGTCACAGCGACCCTGTCGACGCAGGCGGCATGGCTCACCTCATCCGGTTCGAGCCGGGGCCCGGTGGTGAAGACCCACGGACGGCGTGGGTCCGGTTCGATGCTGAAGGAACGTGACGGACATGAGCGAAGAGGCCGAGAAGGCACGACAGGCACTGCAGGAGTCGATGGACCTGCGCGACCAGGGCCACGCGGACGACTGAGCCGACGACTGAGCCGACGACTGAGCGGGCGCGGAGCTGAGCCCCACGTTCGGCATCCGAGACAGCCGTTTCGAGGGGTAAGACCCGGCCTACCCTGCTCACCAAGCGAGGCGGCCGCAGGACGCCCGACCCACCACGAGAGGACCAGCCGATGGCGCAGACGACCGGTACCAGCGAGACGCTGAACCTCGCGGTCATCGGTGGTGACGGCATCGGCCCGGAGGTCGTGGCCGAGGGTCTGAAGGTCCTCGAGGCGGTCACCGCCGGGTCCGGGCTGTCCTTCACGACCACGCCCTACGACCTCGGCGCCCGCCGCTGGCACGCCAAGGGGGAGACGCTGCCGGCCAGCGTCCTCGAGGAGCTGCGCGGGCAGGACGTCATCCTCCTGGGCGCCATCGGCGACCCGTCGGTGCCGAGCGGGGTCCTCGAGCGCGGCGTGCTGCTACCGATCCGGTTCGCCCTCGAGCACTACGTCAACCTCCGGCCGGCCTTCCTGTTCCCCGGGGTGCACAGCCCGCTCGACGTCGAGCGCGTCGCTCCTGACGGCATCGACTTCGTCGTCGTGCGGGAAGGCACCGAGGGTCCCTACGTCGGCAACGGCGGCTCCCTGCGCACCGGCACGCCCCACGAGGTGGCCACCGAGGTGAGCCTCAACACCCGGTTCGGTGTGGAGCGGGTCGTACGCGACGCGTTCGCCCGCGCCCAGGCGCGACCGCGCCGGCACCTCACGCTCGTGCACAAGCACAACGTGCTCACGTACGCCGGTCACCTCTGGCGGCGCACCGTCGAGGAGGTGGGCGCTGAGTTCCCCGACGTCGAGACCGCCTACCAGCACGTCGACGCGGCGACGATCTTCCTAGTCACCGACCCCGGGCGCTTCGACGTCATCGTCACCGACAACCTCTTCGGCGACATCATCACCGACATCGCCGCCGCCATCGTCGGGGGCATCGGCCTGGCCGCCAGCGCCAACATCAACCCCGACCGCACGACGCCCAGCATGTTCGAGCCCGTGCACGGGTCGGCGCCCGACATCGCCGGGCAGGAGAAGGCCGACCCGACCGCGGCCATCCTCTCGGTCGCCCTGCTCCTCGACCACCTCGGCCACCCTGACGCCGCCGGTGCCGTCGAG